>DYTL01000009.1:0-13226 GCA_020726005.1 Microcaldota archaeon
TCTCTAAACTATGTTTTATTAGAACTTTCGGAATATATAAATCTATGCATTTTATTTACTAATCTTTTGTATAGATTATAACAAATACAACGCTAGCGAAAGCGAAGAAACGCGTTCGATTGCATCAATTATTGAGCGCTAAAATCTTTTCGTCGTAGAATAAAATATTTTTTTATTTCTTTAATTTTTTTTTCATTTTAATTTAGAACATTCAAAAGCAAAAGAAAGAGTTATTATGATGTAGTGAAAAGCTTCAGAGAGATTGGAAAAACAAATAGTCCTGCCTTACGACTTTCTTTTCATTACTTATGGTTGCATCTCTTTGAATTGTATGCATATTGTATTGTTTTTTATTTCGCAGATGCAGAACTTCAAAAACATAGCAGCAGGCACTTTAACTATAAGTGTTTTTTCCAATTTTTCAACACCTATTACTTCGTGAAGATGAGCACAAAATACTATATAAGGTTGTTTTTCTTCAACTATTTTTCTTATGGCTTTGCTTCCTATATGGATCCCCTTAATTTCATCCAAAACCCCGTAAGGTGGTGCGTGCACTAGCAAGATAGTTTTTTCATTAATATTAAGCTTAATTAATTTAGAATAAATTTCGTCATCCTCTAGTTCTCCTGGAGTATGGAATGGGGTTGGATTGGAAAATCCAAAACCAACAATATTATACCTCTCTTTAAGTTCGAATCTTTTTTCATGTGCATATTGCATTGCCTTATACAAAATCTCGAGTACATTTGTGTCCTCATTGTTTCCAGGTATTATATATGCATTTGGAAAGCAATCAAGTACATCAACCATGAAAGATGCTGAATCATTTGTACAATCACCAAGAATAAAAACATGGTCATAATCGCTTTTATATGCACGAAGTTTTTCAAGGGCAATTTCTTTTCCATGCATATCTGCAATTACAAGTAATTTTATACTCTCACCTTTTTTCTGCTCTTATTTCAGCAAATCTTTTTTCCAAGTCCTTTTTAAGTTGTTCTGCAATAAAATTATGCGAAAATGCATCTGCCTTTGAAGCAATTGCAAGCTTTGTAGCCAAAATCCTTGCGATTTTTCCTCGTTGATATTTAGGCGCTATGCCTATTCGGGGATATTGAAATATAATACCATGCTTTGGTGAGTTTATCCTTCCCCTTGAACGCAAATGTTTGAATAACGCTTTTTCAGCACCAAGAACCTGGATTGTGCTTGCTGGAAGAAACGCAAGCTTTCTGAGCGAACCAGCATGCGCAATAAGCTTTGCAGCAACCTGTGCATTCGCTATGAATTTCATGTTTGGGCAAATCTCATCAGCCATTTTTTCTTGGTGTATATTCATTTCATCTCTGAGTTTGTGCAATTCCACTACTTGCTTAGCATAATTCTTTATTACTTTCATGTCCTTTTCATCAAGCTCCGCACCAAGACTTTTCTGTGCCTTTGCAATCAAATCTGCTGTTTTGCTTGTACCAACAATCGCTTCTAATACTTTCACATCTGGAATTTTTCTATTGAAATGTAAAATTATTTCAGCAAATTTTTTCTTATCTTCTAATTTTAATTCAGGAAAATATGATGAATAAAGATCTTCTAATTTTTCGGTGAGTATGTGGATAACTTCATCCAATTCATCTATACTTTTTGAAACATATCCAAGTAGCATGTCTCTGCTTTTGAGTGCTTCAGTGGTCCCAAGCCTGGATTTTTTAATAAATTTTTCCCGTTTGCTTTCTATCTTCATTAATATCACCATAAAATTATTGAATATAATATTGAAGACTATTTAATTATATGTTTTATGATAATGCTTTTGATAATGTATAATTGTAGTGAATAATTTATTCTATTCAAGCATGCCCACGAAAAATAACGATCGATGCATTTCGCCCAACATACTAGAATGAAAATAATCTTGTATTTGATCGTGAAACCTTTGAACTGAATTCGTTCTTTATTGCGCCTCTCTCCCCTGATTTCACAGAATAGATCGCATAATGGATAATCAAGCGTTTTCTCCTCACGTGTTCCTTTGGGGTATCCAACATACCACGAAATTGAGGACATGTATCCTGTTGACCAAGAGGAACAAAGAGTTTTTATTTATACATAGATTTATTGTTATTATGCTCATAAAAAATGCAAATGCGTATATAAATGGAAAATTTCGTATACGTGATATTTTGATTAACGGAGAGCAAATAGTTAAAATTGCTTATTGTATAAATGCGAAAAATGAAGAAATAATAGATGCGAATGGATTGATCGCACTTCCAGGACTTATTGAAATTCATGCACATTTGCGAGAACCTGGACAAGAGCAAAAAGAGGATTTTTTGAGTGGAAGCAGAGCCGCGCTCGCAGGCGGATATTGTCTAGTATATGATATGCCTAATAATATGCCTAAACCTACTATTACTAAAGAAGCTTTAGAAAAGAAAAAAATGCTTGCAAAAAACGCACTCTGCGAAATACGATTTCATTTTGGTGCAACTAAAAACAATTTTGTTGAAGTACGGAATGCAAAACCAGAAAGCATGAAAATTTATTTAGGAAAAACAACCGGAAACCTTGTGATTAAAAGCAACGTGGCATTAAAGCATATGAAAAATTTTCCAAAAGGAAAACAAATTATTGTGCATGCACAAGATGGTGAAACTGTGGAAGATGCGCAAACCGGAGTTCAAACAGCAATTAAACTTGCAAAAAAAGCAACTAGAAAAATTCATATTACGCACACAAGCACTGCAAAAGAAATTGAGCTTGCAAAAAAATGGAAGCTTGCAACTGTTGATACCGCTCCGCATTATCTTTTTTTAAATAAAGAGGAAGCCATAAAAATGAAACCAAAGGAAAAGATGTTTGTAAATCCTCCTTTACGAAACAAAAAAGAAGTTGCATGTATGTGGAAAGAATTAGAAAAAATAGACGCAATAGGAACAGATCATGCTCCACATCTTTTGAATGATAAAATTAAAGGCGCGCATGGTTTTCCTGGTCTGGAAACTGCATTAGCGCTTTTTCTTGATGCGCACTCAAAAAAGAAAATTTCACTTGACTGGATTGCTACGCGCTTTTCGGAAAACCCGGCGAAAATAATGAAATTAAATAAATACGGAAAAATTGCTAATGGATATTTTGCGAATATTACTTTGGTTGATTTGCGAAAAGTTTGGATCGTGAAAGGAAAAAATCTTTACAGTAAAGCCAAATGGACTCCATTCGAAGGAAGAGTACTGAAAGGAAAAGTAGTAAAAACTATTTATAAAGGAAAAGTAGTATTTACTGAAAGCGTCTAACTAATACTGCCGAACTGAAATATTGGTTTTTTGGTTGGTACTTTATCAACAATTTTTATTAAGTACGATGAAGCTTCGAATTTATTCGGAGATTAATCAGATTGTTTCACTAAATCCTAAAAATCTTTTTCACGAATTTTGTAATTATAGACGTGCCCCGTGTATTTATTATTGGTTTTCGCGAAATTATTTTTCCGTTTTTTAGTGCGCTTAGTAGTTCTTTTGGTTCGCTTACATCAACATCAAGAGTTTCAACATATGCGTTTCCTATTTCAAAAATGAAGTGCGAATCTCCGCCAGCACCTTTGTATTTTTTATTTTCAATAGCAAACTGCATTGCTTTTTGGTTATGCACAGAAAAACTACATCTCGGATTATGCACTTCTATTATATCAACTTCCTTAGCAAGGTTTGTTTGTGAAATTCTATGCCCTCTATTGTCATACATGTGTGGAAGATAAACTAATCCGCCTTGTCTTCTTATTAAATCAAGTGCATCCATAAAAGGAGTGCCTTTTTTTATTCTTTCATTTAAATAAAGTCCGATAAGGTCGCCTTCTTCAGTCGTTATTTCTTCTCCAGGAATAAAATTAAATCCTAATTTTCTAAAGTGTGCGTGCGCATCGATATTATTGTGATCGGTTATTGCAGGAATAATTCCAAGTTCCTTAGTTTTTTTCATTATTTCTTTTAGATCATTTAATGAGTCCGCAGAATATCGCGTATGCATATGTAAATCAAGTTTCATAATATTTTTCTTATTTAATGTCGTAGGTTTTTAAATTTATTTTTTATCAATTTCAAAGCATTCTTTTCTAAAAAAATAATAGTGAACCTTCATAGGTGTGCGGAAGCCTTTGAGTTAATTCTAAGGATAGCACACTTTTTTCTGAAGAGAGGTGGCTTCCACTCAAAGCCATATTATTTGAAGTCACGGACTCCTTCGGCTTTGCTGGAAGGAATGAAAACGATTTGTCGTTTTCAGGATTATCATGGAGGTTCAGTGAAACGGTTAGTCCGCCTTATGTTTTATGGGATATTTGACTACGTTTTTTCGTTGCGCAAAAAAACGTGCAAACTTTGCGTTTGCAGCGGCATAATGCCTTGCATCCTATATTACGGCACAGCAACATTATTTCATCTTCTATTTCGCGCTTCTTTCGTCATCGCTTTTATTTGCTAATAGAAGTATTGTTTCTGTATCGTTACTAAGTCCCTTAAAGACCTTTTTACCTTGGATGGGCGGAACTTCCTCACCCATTTGGGTGTAATCCCTCCGTTTCACTAATTATGATTATGTTTCCTATATTTATATATTATATAATTATTGTTTTGTGAGCTGAAAGAATTTCAAACGGGCTTTTTATTATTTTCCTAAGAAATCTAATTTATGGAATTATATCCTCTTTTACTTGAGAAAATACCAAAAGATGAGCTTGAGCTTAAAATAACTGAAAAAATAAATTCAATGAGCGGATTTCTTACGCGCGAGGCAGCAGTCAACATACTTGCGAATGAACTCGGATTAATCACAGAAGAAAAAATAAAATTAGCAGAGATAAAAGACGGCGCGAACAAAATGTTTGTAATTGCTAAATTAGAGCGCATATTGAGATTACAAGAATTTGATAATGGAAAAAAAATGAGAAAAATAGTTGTTTCCGATGAAAGCGGAGAACGAGAACTTAAACTCTGGAACGAAGATTTGTATATGCTCAATATAATACATGTAGGAGATTTAATTGAAATAAGAGGAATATATTGTAAAAATAACGAATTAGGTTTGGGCTATAATGGAGAAATAACGGTTGTGCAACATGCTTTGTTTGTTGATTTAAGTGCACTTGCAATACTTGAGAATAGTAAAGTGAATGTGCGTGGCTATGTAGAAAATATAGACGGAATAAAGGAATATGAAAAAAATGGAGAATTTAGAAAAATGTTTTCATTCTTAATTTCAAATGGAAAAGCAAATGCACGTGTAATAATCTGGAACAATTACGAACGCGGAAGTGAACTTTTTATTAATGGAGAAATAAAAATAGAAAATGCGTTTGTAAAAAATAGCGAGTTACATATAGATACGTTCTCGCGCATATTTATAAAGAAGAAGCGTGAAGGTTTGAGTGGAAAAATAGAGAATATAGACGTCGTAGAAAGAAAACTAATTTTGAAAGTTGATAATAACAGATACGATTTTTCGCGCGAAGAAGCGTTAAACATACTCAACGCGCAAGTTGCAGATGATATTTCACTTGAAACTATAGTAGAATTAAAAAAAGAAAATTTTTTAGGAAAAAACGTTTTCATTGAAATGAAAGAAGGAAAAATTGGAAAAGTTATATTGAAAGATTCGTCTTAATTTACCTTCAAGCGGATATTTTGACCGAACTTTAAAATTTTGGAAAAAATCAGAACATTGAATTTCAACAATATCATTTAAAATGACTAAACCTTAGCGATCCTATATTTTTTTATTTTATTCTTTTTAGTACAAGAAACAAATGATCTTTATCATAAGGTTCAAGTTCTATTTCCTGGATTATTTTGAAATAACGTGCAAGTTTATTTTTTACTTGTGTGAAAACTTCACATGGTTGTTTTAATATGTCAATACTCTGGCTTTTCACACAGAACATGGCTATTCCTTCTTTTTTAAGAAATTTCTGCGCATTCGCAATTAATATGTCGTCTTGGTCTGGTTGGGAAACGTCCTGATAAATAACATCAACTATACCCACTTCTTCGTAATCGTTTGGTTTTCGTGCATCGTCTAAGATAGGAATTAAATTTTCTCTTTTTTCTGAAAGTTGGATAAGCCGATTCATGCTTTGAGGTGAAATTTCAACGCAAAAAACAGTTCCTTTTTTTCCTACTATATCTGAAACATGAGATGGTGTAGTTCCTGTGCTCGCACCCAAATACAAAACGCAGATTCCACTTTTAATTGGAAGTTCTTTAAGTCCTTTTCTTATCGCACCTGCTAACTTACTTCTGTATGGATCCCATTCACGATATTCTTTGTTTTCTATTTTATGAAGTTTTTCTTTGTAAACGCGAACACCAGGAACGAAATTTTCCGTAGCAAGTCGTCCATTAACACTAAAAACATTTTCAAATAATTCTACAACTCCCATAAAAATTCCTTGAAATTTGATTTTAAGATTATGTGTTTTTTTTTGAAGACGGTGCGGGCCCAGTGAGATTTTCATTTTAGTCTTTTCACACCTATTTAAAAATGAAAAGTTAGCTGTCGATACGTCGATTGTGGATTTCCAGTATAACAACAATTCATTTTTCTTTGTTTGAACTCACGGCCTACGGATTTCTCCTCTTCTGATGAACTATTTAAATATCTCGAAAAAGTTTAAACGTTTTTTGATAAACTTTTTAGGCAGTCCGAAAAAGTTTTTTTAAGAGTCCGCTGCTCTGGCCAAGCTGAGCTATGGGCCCGTTATTAATATAATATAACGCAGATTTTATAAATTCGTTTTGTAGAATAATGATATTATGCTGGGTTGACAGATCGGCTATGTACCCGCCTGCAGAGCGGGATAGAGGGGTTCAATTCCCTTACCCAGCTTTGCCTATTAAACAAGTTAATAGGGGTTGATAAAAATGTCAAAAAAAAGCAATTATCATGTGATGCAAATTTCGTCCTTCAAGATAAGAGATTACAGACTCATCATTATTTATATTTAGTCTTTATAACATAGAGATATGCTCAAGAAAATAAGTTTTGGACTTGTTTTGTTTATTCTAGTTTCCTTTAGTGTAGATTCATTTATAGAAAATTTTGAACGACCTTGGAATTACGAATATAAATGGCCAAATAATGTAAGTGTTGTGGATTATACTCTTACATTTGGAGGGGGTATTTCACCGAGTTGGAATGTGTATGTATTGCAAAATAGTGTTGATAGACTTTCAATTCCTATTATTGCTACCCCTTATTCACAAACTACGAAAATAATTAACGCAAAAAGAAGTTATACTGAAACAAAAAACATCTTTGTTCAAATTGATGAATTTACAAATAAAGGAATTTATCCTTTATTCATTGACCCTACTCAAATTTGTAATTTCTTTAATGTTACAGACACTACCAATTGTATGTGTATATTTACTAGGGATGTATTAGAATGCACAGGTGTAAATAGAGAATTCAGATATTTACTTGCAAAACGGATTTTTAGTAGTGATTATGCTGCTGCTTGGAAAGGAAGTATGAATAACTCTCTTGACGCACTTGAAAATGCCAGTTCGGCACTTAACAAAGCGCTTTATACGCTCGAAAAAGATTATATAAATATTGCTTTTAGTGGTGCGTGTGAACATGATGTTGCTGGTTATGAAGCATGCGAAAACGTTTCTCTGTTTTTTGCGGCTTTAAACAATAGTAATATAATAGATTATGCAGATTTTAGAAAAATAAAATTTGCACTTGAAAATAATTATATAAAGGTTTATGATGATGTACCGCTTCTTGAGTTTGGATGGATAATAAATTCCATTGGAGATGAAAAGGATTCCAATACTGCAATAGGAAAAATAAAATTACTTAACTCTATTTTGAACGCGCATAATGAAACACTAAAACGCAGATATATCGCGCTCTTAAATGAAGCTAACGCATTAATAGATGAAGCATCAAATTTAGATAAAATTGTGGATGAACAGCAATTAAGAAAGATATACGTCAGTTCTTTGTTTAAAGATATCGCGGGTGGGGATACCGCAAGTGTAACTGAAAAGATAAGTAATGGAAAATTGTTTTTAGCTTTAGCATACGCAAATATGAGTAATTCAAAAATCACAATGTCTTATCAGGAATCTGGTTATTTAAGAGCAGTTATTGCTGATCTAAGTAATGCAAAAATTCTTGCGCGTACATCTAAAAATGAATTTAGTACAGCGATCAATAATGCAAAAGAAATTGTTTCTTCTTATGAAAAAAAAGCAAGCGAATGGATTTCAAAGACAGATGATAAATTTGTAGATCGCACAATACCAGAAAGAGCGCGAGTGTTTTATGAATTGGCAAAGAAGAGTTTTAATGATGGAAGAAATGCTGATAAAATAGGTAATAAATTTGAGTATTATGTTTATGCAATAAAAAATGCAAAAAGTGCGTACGCGATTTCGCCCGAAAACGAAAAAGATACTAATTGGTCTTCAATTGCTTCGTGTTTGGAAGCTGAAGATTTAATGAAAAAAGCAAAAATAGATGGAATTGATATTATTACAGAAACTGCATTGTATTCGGTTTTAAACAAAAGTAAAAATGTTAGTGAGTTTATTTCCGGTTGCAATTATATCAAAGAAACGATTATAGCATCAGCACAACATGAATATTCTGGTTTAAATGAATTACGGAGCGAAGCATCTAAATTTATTGTTTTATGTGGAACAGATTGCGATGACTTAAAAACAGATTTGAAAATAATAGAAACTGGAATAGCATTAAATGGAGAAATTGTTTATCCTGATTCTATTGGTTCATTAAAAATATTACAAAATAGATATGTTGAAATTAAAAATAAAGCAATAATAAGTATTAAACTGCAACTCGAAAAATATCTTTTTGTAAGAAAAACTTTTTTTGCAGAAAATGCAGTACTTGATAGACCAAGTAACGTACGTTTTGAAATTAGTGTTACAAACACCGTAGAATATCCAGGAAAAAATCTTAAAATTAATGTTGAAAGTCCTGTGGATTTCAGTCAGGATGATTTGGTTTGTGGTACTGAAGATCTAAGTGGAGTAGTATATCTAAATGGAAAATTATCGATGTATATAAACACGATAAACGCTTCTGAGAAAAAATTGTTTGCTTTTGAAAAAAATAGAACTTTACTTAGAACTGAAAAAATTATGAAAAAGGCTTTTGGAGCAGAAGATTATTCTGCACGAATTAATGAAAACAGAGATGTTGTTTGTGTTATTGGTATAGACGGTTTTTATGTAAGTGAAAAATGGATTGAGTTGAAGATAGATGATGGTTTGGTTGTATTAAATAATGGCTTTGTAAAAAAGCATGTTTCTGAAGGAACACATAGGTTCGAGGCAAGATATGATATAAAAGATGCTTATTCAAAACAAATTACTGAAAGTAACGGTATTAAAGCAGGCGAACGGGTTTATTATAAATATATTATTGAATTGACGCCCAATATGGGTATGGAATACCTGCAAACATTTGCACCTATCCCTCAAAACGACTATGTAAAGGAAAGAAAAGCAATTACTGTAAGTGGTGAAAAAATTGAAACTATTGAAAATGTAGGGGGTTTTACACTTAGGGTTTTTGGATTAATTCAAAGTAAAAAGGCGTCGGTAATCGTAAGTTATTACATAGACAACAGTACTGAATATGCAAAACAAGAAATAAATAAATTGGAAAAATTAAATTTAAGTAATGATAGTAAAATAATTGTAAATGAAGCTAAAACCGCGCTATTACAAAACGATACACAAACCGCAGTAGAAAAAATACAGAAAACTTATGAGCATATTGAACGTGAAAGGATTGATACTACAAAATTGCAAAAGGAATATCAAATGCGTTATGTTCTTATTTCTAAAGAGTTACAAGAAATAGAGAATGTAGTTGTAAATAATGAAAATAATGATTTTGCGAATATTATTGAAATACGGCGTAATTTCCTTAATGGTGTTTTGAATGGATTAACTGGTAAAACACTTAGCGAACAAGTATCGCTGCTTAAAACATATGACGAAAAATGGATGTCTACCCGTCTTCAAATTTTCAAAAAAAATGCATCTGTAAAAATAAATACGATGTACGCACGATATTTGGAGATTGGAAATAATGATACTGAACTTGCTATTGAATTTGCTTCACTTAGGAGTTTGTATCGTAAATTTGATACCAGTGCCTTATTGGAGGATGGGTATGCGCTTGCATCAGTTATCGAAAGAACTACAATAAAAATGGATGCTTTGGAGAAACGGATAACTGCGGAAACAACCACACTTGTTTCTAATATTGAAGTGGTACGTAAAGAATTCATAGAACTGTTAAAAAAATATAACAGTGAATATTCTGATGCAAAGGGGAGTAGATTTGAAAATCTTTTTAAGATTAAAAATGAAGATGCACGAGTCGTTCTAAAACAAATAGATAGTGTATTAAAAAATGGGAATAGTAGTACAATTTCCAAAACACATCAAAAACTTATTGGATTAGATAGGAATATCAGCACGACGTTGGATTATTTAAATTGGCGCGCTAATAACGATTCTATCCATGTAAAGGAAATGGTCTCTGTATTTTCAAAAAGATTACCTGAAAAAGAGCATAAAAAAATTACTTCACTTACGACGGCAATGGATAATTATTTAAATAATAAAGAATGGGTAAAAACACTAAAAACACATGATGAAATATTAAAAATACTTTCTTTATTTGAAAGTGGTACGAATTATGATATCATATTGTGGTTGAGCGCTGTTTTTGTTTGTGGAGTTGTTATGCTTTATTATTTTAAAGGTAGGGAACAGAACGGAAAAAAACAAAAGCCTCTTAAAAAATTAGAAAAAGCTATTTAGGTTTGTTTGTCCGTTTTTATCTGTTTTTATTTTTTTATTATCTTCTTTTGGCTGGATACTTGGTTTGTTTTGCATGTTTTTGATTATACTTTTCATTCTTCTTTCACGATTTACTGACGCCCAGTAAAAATATTCATCTCGCGTATCTTTTGTAATTAATATGTAAACCTGTCCTTCTTTGAATCTACCTGCGCGGCCCCTGCGTTGGATACTTCGTATTTCACTTGGGATCGGTTCGTAAAAAATTACTCCATCTACTTCTGGGATATCAAGTCCTTCTTCGCCTATAGAACTTGCAACCAAAACACGAAATTTATCCTCTCTAAATTGCGCTATTGTTTCCTCTTGTTGTTTTTTTGTATATTTATCCTTTTTACCGAGGAACGTGCGCGCTTGAACTCCAATAGTTTGTTCTATAAGGGCAACTTGATCGCGATATTGTGCAAACACTATAATTTTTTTACTTTGCATTTGTTTTATAAGATCTATAAGAAGAAGAAGTTTTGGGTGTTCTTCTTTTGTTTCTAAAAGAATTTGTTTTATTCTAATTATTTCTGGTTTTTTTAGAAGAATTGTCGCACTTTTTGTTTTTTTTGTTAACATTTTTTCTAAATACTTTTTTAATGCTGAGGCACCTTGAGTTTCAATTAATTCTTGCATATGAAGAAGATTAAGAAGAATTGAGTAAGTAATAAGGATCGTATATTTTGCGTTACTATTTATATCTAAAATTTTTTGTCTTAATGTAAGAAAAAGTTTTTTAGATTTTGTTTGTGGTGGAAACCCCATTGCGGTAAGTTTTTGTACGTATTGCGAAATTAGTTTATCTAAAATAGATTTTATTAATTTTAAATCAGGGGTAAGTTGCGTTTCTATCCATGTTATATTAATATTTTTTACATAGTCCCGAACGTCTTCGTCTGTTTTTGTGCGTATTTGCACGTTTTGTATAAATAAGTTTGTAAGGATTTTATTTATACGTATGACATCGCCACCTGGAGATGCGGTAAGACCTATTATAAGCGCGTTATTTTTTATTTTTTCTGCAACCGCAGTGTATGCGTAGTTACCTATTGCTCTATGAGCTTCATCAAATATACATAATGAGAATAGTTCTGGGTTTTTTAATGTACCTGAAAGAATATCGTTTTTTATTGTTTGTGGGGTGGAGAAAATAATTTGTTTTTCATAAAATGATTCACGTTTGGATTTTGGGATTTCTCCTGTAATTATAGTTACAATGTTTGGGTCTATTTCTGAAATTTCAAGAAATGAATTATAATGTTGTTTTACTAATGGTCGAGTTGGTGCAAGAAACAGACATTTTCCTGTTTTTATTTTGTTTTCTATTAACATAAAACCAATTAAGGTTTTACCAAGTCCTGTTGGGAGAACTACTAACATATTTCCTTTCTGTATTATAGCAGAATAAATTGTTTTTTGATATGTACGAGGTTCGATTTTCATTTTTTATCCTTTTAATACTTAATTAATTTACTTTATTATTTTTAGTGAGGTAGAGGGTATAGTTCTATTATTATATTGTATTTTTAATTAGGTTTATTAATGTAACTATGGTTACATTACTATCATAATAAAATTTAAAGAAATAAACTATATATCTAATATAAAATTCCAACAGAATAAATAATAAAAATATATTATATTCAAAACAAATAATATTTCGGTGAAAAAATGTTAGTATATTTTTATGATCTAAAACCAAA
Source organism: Microcaldota archaeon (assembly GCA_020726005.1). Taxonomy (GTDB): domain Archaea; phylum Micrarchaeota; class Micrarchaeia; order Anstonellales; family Bilamarchaeaceae; genus JAHJBR01. Next base: position 12,599 of record DYTL01000009.1, read on the forward strand.
AACAAAAAATATTTATAATAAATTAAAAAGAAGTTTTTATTATCATTTTAATAAAATAAAATCAAATACATTCTCATACAAAACAAAATCCGTTTTCGTAGTACCAAACAAATATGAAAAAATAATAGATTCTTTTTTCCTTGGGTTTAAAGGAAACATAGAAATTTATAAGGTAAAAACAGATGCTATCGAACAATTATGTTAATGCGATAAAAATATAAAAAAATTAATGTCTATAAATGGCATGTTTTTTTCACACATTATAGAATTAAATCTACTTATCATTTTTCTTAAAGAATTGACAATACTTAGTTTTTTAATCACAATCTCGGTGTGTTTACATTTTTTCTTATATTTATCAAATTTTTTAAGAGGTTTATAATTGGTTCGCCTTTTTTTGTCTGTATTTTTTACGTTTTCAAGAACTTTATGTTACTAATAGGTTTCTTTTTATAATTTTTTGCTTTGTATTACCGCCATCGGTTTTTATAATATTCTGTTTTACATGTTTTAAAGTAGCGATATCTTTTTTAAGCAATTCAACTTCTTTTTGGGTTTCATACAGATCTTTTTGGGTTTCATACAGAGAAACCAATAGACCCAATTTTTCAGAAGTTGTTGTTAGTGC
>DYTL01000009.1:13326-16964 GCA_020726005.1 Microcaldota archaeon
GGGTTTCATACAGAGAAACCAATAGACCCAATTTTTCAGAAGTTGTTGTTAGTGCAAAATGGTTATCAATTATCTGTTTTCCTATATTTTTATTATACATATCTCTAAGAGCTTTAGCAGCAGCCTCGCGCACATGACAATTCGTATCGTTCAATGCAATAATTAAAGATTCAACTACCTTTGGATTACCCAATTTTCCAAGAGCTTTAACAGCAGCCTCGCGAGTACGCCAATTTTCATCATCCAATGCAATAATCAAAGGCATAATTGCAGCTTCAATGTTCACAGGCAAATCAATCAAAGGTGTAAGTGTACGTATTGTAACTCGTTTTGGAATTGTTGCTTCTGTTTGTTCACTTTTATGTATATTAGCTATATTAGTCATCCAATCACCCAAAATTTTAGTTTGTATCTATAATCCAATTATATATGAAACGCAACATTATTAAACCCACCAGTTATAAAAAGTAGCTTTTAATCAATCAAAACCAGCGCGAAATAAACAGAAACTCAGAACATATTTATTGATACACAAACCAAAAGAATACTGGAACTATAAGGTGTCTGAAAACTAAACCACGCCCAATTCGATCTCGCATATCCCAACCGGGTTTTGTATGCCAAATTCTTCTAAAATTTTAGGTGCAATTTCACCAATACACCCAATTTTAATATCATTAAGGTAAACTTCCGCGTATCTACCATATATAAAATATTTGTTTTCTGATGATTTTAATACAAATTTTTTTTCTAAACTATCAAAAAGCGATTGAAGAACCCCCCGTATTGTTGAAAAATCAAGGGCCTCAGCAGAGATAGCGAATGCAAGTTTGATTTTTTCACCATTCTCATACACGCGCCCAATTTCAAAAATTTTTATTGGGAGTTCATACATTTTGTTTAAAGCAAGATTATCCAGTAAAGAATTAATTATAGAAGTTCTTAAAAGAGTAAACTCTTCTGTTTTTGGATTGATTATTCTAAGAGGCGAAATTTCCATAATTCGTTTTTCATTTGTAAGTACATAATTTACTACTTCAATAAAACCCATTCCAATTATTATCTGACGTATATCTTCATAATTATATCTTAAAGAAGCAGGAATGAAAAAATTAGGTATAGTAAGAGTAAATTCGTTATACCCATGGCCTATTGCAACATCTTCCGCAATATCTACATAATGCAAAATATCCATCCTGTAAGGGGGAATTATTGCCACAGTATTGTTATCGTGTTGCCAACCCATTTTAACTAAATAATCCAAAACCTGTTTTTTACTAAAATTTTCACCAAGAAGTTTGTTTATCGCTTTAAAATCAATCAACATATGTTTAGGTGCAAGTTTCGGATAAATCTCTTCATCAACATTAATTTCATATATCTCTCCGCCTCTATCTGCAAGCGCACATATTATAATATTAAGTGCGCCATTTAATGTTTTTTTGTGCGTACCTGTACTTTCAATTAACAAATTCACAGTTTTTTCAGTAACGCGCGTGCGCTCACAATTTATTATTGGAGGGAATGAAATTACTCCCTCTTGATCATAAATCATAGGATAATCTTTATTTACAAGATGCGCATACGCTTCGCCCTTTGGATGTTTTTTTAATATTTCTTTCACATCCATCTCAACATTAAAATCAAGTGGAATAAATTTCTCGTTCTTTACGAATTTATAAATAAGTGGGAATTTTACAGTATCAAAATCATGTATCCCAATTGCGATTTTTTTTCGTTTTCTTCCTATTGTTTCGTGCAATTTCTCCTGTAGTTGCATAAGAGATTTGAGTAAACTTTCATCTACGTGTACATTTTTTATTACAGCTGCGACAAGATAAGGTCTTAATTTTCCAACCGAAGAATCAATTTTTACAATAAATTCAGATTTCTTTGCATTATAAACGCGCGATTTTTTACCAACGAATAAATTAAGTACTCGTGCTATACCTTCTACGGAAAAAAGATCTGGCCTATTTGGTGTAATTTCTACAAACATTTCACCTTCTTTTTCTTCGCAAGGCATCCCAATATCATTAAGTATTTTCAAAATCTGTTCACTATCCAAATCAACAGCTTCGCTTATTTCAGAGCTGGAAATCGTAATCATTGCCATAAAATCACATTTTTTGTTTATCTGCAAGCATTTTAGCATATCCTGTTGGATAGTTTTCGTTAAGGCAACCAGTGCATATTGGCAAACCTATTGCTTCTTTTAATTCTTCTAAAGAAAGATATTCCAAACTATCTGCACCGATCATTTTTCCTATTTCATGGGCCGTTCTTTTATGTGCAGCAAATTCTGAGTAAGTGGACATGTCTATACCATAAAAACAAGGTGCGCGTATTGGCGGGCACGTTATTCGTACATGAATTTCCTTTGCACCAATATTCCGAATAAGCGAAACTATCTCTTTAATTGTGGTTCCACGCACTATACTATCATCGATAAGTACTATGCGTTTTCCTATAATAATATGTTTGACTGTGTTGAGTTTCATTCTTACCGCGTCAGCGCGTTTTTCCTGTGCTGGCATTATAAACGTTCTTCCAATATATCTATTTTTTATCAGACCTTCTTCATGAGGGATATCTAGTACATGTGCATATTCGCTTGCCGCGGTGCACGCACTATCAGGAACATATATAACAACGTCTGCTTTTACAGGGTGTTCGCGTGCAAGTATTCTTCCAAGATTTTTTCTTACTTCCATTACTAATTTTCCATTTATTAAACTATCAGGTCTTGAAAAATAAACATATTCAAACATACACGCACGTTGAACCGTATTTATTAATTGTTTTATTACTAATTTTCCATTACGTACTATTGCAAGTTCTCCGCCTTTCAAATCTCCTCTATAAGAAATTCCATTCGCATCAAGTGCAACAGTTTCTGAAGCAAACATAACCAACTCTTTATTTTCGCCCCAAACAAGCGGCTTTATACCGTTTGGGTCCTTAAATACAATAAGTGTATTTCCTATTAACGCAGTTAGGGAATACGCACCATCAAGTGTTTTCATTAGATATAATATTGCTTCTTCTATGGTTTTTCCTTCATTGAGTTTTTCATGTAAAATATAAATAATTACTTCAGAATCAACACTTGAAATAAATTTGAATCCACGCGCTTCCAAGTTTTGACGCACGATTTTATAATTAGAAATTTGGCCATTATGTGAAACCGCAATATTATTGTTTATAAATGGTTGTACGTCATTCATCATACATAAACCAGTAGTTGGATAGCGAGTATGACCAACTCCAACTGAACCCGAAATTTCCAAATCATTTTCATTAAAAATATTTGAAACTAATCCAATTCCTTTTTTTTCTTTTAAACCGTTATCCCAAATAACAAAACCAGCCGCATCCTGTCCACGATGCTGGAGCGAAACCATTGCGCGATAGAGCACAGGCGCGATTTTTTTATTTGTTTTTGAATATGCTCCGACAACACCACAATGTTCTGTTTTTTTATCATCACAAAAGTAAAAATTAGAATTGTCCATAATAGGTAAGCGGAAAAGTAATTTAAATAGATATACGTTCATAAGTGCTTAAGATTCTTCTATCATAATAAATTTGCAAATTTCGATGCTGAAAAATCCGCGCGCAAACGTTAAAAACACACT
>DYTL01000010.1 GCA_020726005.1 Microcaldota archaeon
CAAATTCATCTAATCATCACTTATCACAGTAAATCCGCAAGTAAATAAAAACCTTTCGATTTCGAAATTATATAAATTCGCTAAAAAATGCGAAAAATAGTTTAATTATAAAACCAATATATTGTTCGGTTCGCGCGAATGGTTTAGTTGTAAAAGATGTTCGGAATTACTGCTTATAAAACAACCTTTCCTTTTATAAGATTATCCTTTATTTTTGTTTCGATATCCGAAATCAGAACGCGCTCCTGTTTGCTATCGTTTCTATATCTTATAGTTACAGTATTTTTTTCAAGTGTTTCATAATCTATTGTTATTGTGTAAGGTGTTCCTATTTCGTCCGCGCGCGCATATCTTTTTCCTATGCTTCCGTTTTCAGAATATAAAATTGTCCAGATAGATCTTAACTTTATAGCTATTTCCTTAGCCTTTTCTGCAAGTCCATCTTTTTTCATTAATGGGAATACTGCGACTTCGTAAGGCGCGATTACAGGTGGAAAATCAAACCATTCCCAATCTTTTTCTCTGCTTTTTTCTCTGAATGTATGTTCCAATATAGAAAAAAACATCCTATCCACACCCATTGAAAGCTCAAACACATGCGGAATAATTTTTTTCTTTTCTTCTTCTATGAAAACAGAAAAATCTTTTTTTGAATAACTTTGGTGTTGGGAAAGATCAAAATCAGTTCTATATGCATTTCCTATTGTTTCTATTATTCCATAAGAAGTTTCAACTTCCATATCCATATTTCCTTTTGAATAGTGCGGTGTTTCTCCATCAAGCAAATGCCTGAATGCGCACTTAGTCATGTCAAGTCCGACTGATTTATAATATTCCCATTCTATGGCAAGGAAGAAGCCAAAAATCTCATTAAAAAGTCCTTTATTTACAAGTTCGCCGATACTAATTTCCTGAACATCTCTAAAAGTGCCTTTTTGCCCTTTTCTTGGAAGATATCTTATTTTATAATCTTTGACTTTACTGAAATTTTCTGTTTTATGTTTTGAAGGACTGAAAAAATATTCCAATTCCATTTGCGTAAATTCTCTCATTCTTACGAGTACGTTTCGAGGTGATATTTCGTTTCTGAACGAACGTCCTATTTGTCCTATTGCAAAAGGAAGTTTTGCACCATGATTTTTAAATAATCTTAAAAAAGCCGTGAAAATTCCTTGGGCTGTTTCTGGTCTTGAATATGCTGGAACAATATTACCCCCTATTCCGGTTTTGAACATAAGATTGAAAAGATATGGATCTTTTACTTCTCCACCACAGGAGCATATTATCCTTTCCTTGTTTTCTGAATACACCTCTTTAAGTGAGTCTATTCTTCCATTCCATTTGAAGCCATTGATTTTTTCTTCAGCAAGATGATCGGCTCTTATTTTCTTTTTACATTTTAGACAATCTACTATCGGATCAGTAAAATTATCCACATGCCCAGAAGCTTTTAATATTATTTCAGGTGTGATTATTGAGCTTTCAACTTCATAATTACCCAATTCATAAATAAAGCGCGTTCTCCAAAGATTTTCAATTTTCCGTTTCATTAGTACTCCAACCGGACCATAATCATAAAATCCACTTGTTGTGCTATAAGGTTCGTTTGCAGGATAAAAAAATAATCTCTGAAACGCGATTTCCATTATTCGTTCCCATAATTTAGGCATAAGTTTCACCATGTGTATTCTTTCTCAGAAAGTTCATATATATATGCAAATAAAAAAATTAATCCTACAAAGATTGGGTAAAGATATACCATATTGAATATTGGTAGTACATGTTTGAGTGAAGGTTTTTCATTTGCAATTTCAAAACCTATATATACAAAATATGCCCAAATTAAAAATGAAATTGCTCCGATTAATAGTGTTGAATCTATAAAAAACAAATCAATATTTATATTTATATCCATAGTTGTAATAAACATAATATAAAAATTTGAGAACCATAAAGTTGCCCCTTCAATAGTTGTCTTAAACAAATTAAAAAGCATCCAAAACATGAAAAATGCAGCAAAAAATCCACTACCGAGAGTTATTGGTAAAATAAAAAGTCCAAATGTACCATATTTTGGATTAAAAAACATATCTAAATATTTCATAATATTCATTATCCCTCCGCGCGCCCATCGCAGTCGTTGCTTACAAAAGGATGTAAGTGTTGCAGGAACTTCGGTCTCAACAACTGCAGAATGACAGGTATGTATTCTCCATTTATGTCTTTGCATTCTAAGTGCTATTTCCATATCTTCGGTTAAATTTTTTTCATCAAAACCACCTAGTTCTTCAAACATTTTTTTATTATAAAGGGACATCGGACCTGGAGTAAGATAAAGGCACTCTATTGATGCGATTGTTTTAAAGAGAAATCCACATGCAAGCCAATATTCTATTTCTTGCGTTGCCTGAATGAGATTTGTAGGAGAGGTAGTTTTTATAAATAGTACCACAGCACCTACTTTTTTTCCATCCTCAAAATATGGTATAGCGTTTATGAGTGTATTTTTGTGAGGGTAACTATCAGAATCCACACATCCTATTATATCACAATTTGTTCTTGCTATGCCAAAATTAAGTGCAGCCGCTTTACCTTCGTTTTTCTGCTTTCTTAATAAAATTATAGAGCGATCATCCTTAAGTTTTTCGTAAGAACCATCTGTACTTCCATCATCCACAACGATTATTTCAAGTTTACCGGGATAATCTAAGTTTTTACAACTTTCTAAACATTTAAATATAGTATGTATAGTATTGTAAGAAGGTATAATAATAGAAACACTGGGCCATTTTTCTATTTTTTTATACGACTTTCCATAATATTGACTATTATCCAACCAAAGGACAAGATAAACCATAAAAATAAATATTGTATATATTGTATATATTATAAAAAGTATTTTATAAGATATGACAAAAGCTATGAGAATTGCAGACGCGAGCAGTAATAGTCCTATTATGAGTAGTCCTTTTTTTTTAGGGATATCAAGAGTTGTACGTTCAAAACCAGGAAGTGCAGTAGCTTTTTCCAATCTCGCGGTTTCAATATCATATCGTTTGGTTTGCATCAATTTCACGTCGATTTACGAACATTGACCTCCAGTTTTATTTAATATTTCAATTATCATATCTGCACGTTGGAGTCCATCTAATTTTTCTTTATCATCTATAACAATGGAAGGTACTGAACTTACATTATATTTTTTTGAGAGTATTGTAATTATTTCAATGGAACTATCAGATGGGAATGCATAAATGCGTATATTTTTGCATTTTTTTGCTATATTACTTAAAATATCATTCTGTACTTTGCAGAGTTGGCAATTTGTAGTTTCACTGTAAAAAAATACTAAGGGAACCTCATTTTTACCGCATAATTTATTGTTTTCAAATGAATGTATATATACTTTTAGGAGTGATAAGAAATAAGAATTTTTTAGCACTTCATATTCATAATTAAACACACTTTTTTTCTGATATTCTTGCATTTTCGTTGCAAGAGAATATACGCTAACAAATTGTTTTTTATGCAAGTTTGAGAGATGCTCACATAATTTACTACTATTATTATCCATTATATAATAATAATCTAATATAACTTCTCTTGATTGTTCGGTGTAAGTCATTATCCCTATATCTTTTTTTAGATAATCTAATCGCATATTATCCAATTGCATGATCATTAGAAACGCAAAAACAATTACTATAATAGTGAGAATTGCTGCTTTTAGAAACGGATTCATAAGATCACTAAAAAATATATGGCCTACCAAACAAAACCATAGATGGTCCTATTTTGGTTTTGGTATAATCGCTGAATTGTACATGAATCAGTAAATCTGCAAGTAAATAAAAACCTTTCGATTTTCTGCTTTATTATTTGTTGGTTCAACTTCTGAAAATTCAAGAAAAGTAGACTGATCGCAGACAATACAATCGAAAAATTTATGAGATTATTGGTAGATTTTTAAGCGATTACTCGTTACCTGTGGTATTTTTAAACTCTTACCCTACGAGACTAAATATATAAATAATATCTATTATAAAGATTAAGTTTTAAACGTTAAATTCGAGAAGGTGAAAAAAATGGTAAAAAAATATATAACCTCGGAATCAGTAACAGAAGGACATCCAGATAAAATTTGCGATCAGATTAGTGATGCAATTTTAGATGAATTACTTAGACAAGATCCGAATTCGCGCGTTGCTGTCGAGTGCCTTACTACCACAGGTATTGTGATATGCGCAGGCGAAGTAACTACGAAAGGTTTTGTAGATGTACAAAAAGTAGTGAGGAATACACTTAAAGATATTGGGTATACTGATCCTGAATATGGGATAGATTGCCAAGATGCTGGAGTTCTTGTTTCAATACACGAACAAAGCCAGAATATTGCAATTGGTGTTGATGAAACAAAAGAAAAAGAACAGGGAGCTGGAGATCAAGGAATGATGTTTGGTTATGCAACAAACGAAACTCCTGAATTTATGCCACTTCCAATTATGCTTGCTCATAAACTAACGCAAAAACTTGCTGAAGTAAGAAAAAACAAAATGCTCTCATATCTCGGGCCAGATGGAAAATCCCAGGTTTCTGTAGAATACGAAGATGATAAACCAAAACGGATTACTTCAATAGTAATTGCAGCGCAACATAAAGACATAGTTAAAGAAGATAGAGTTTACAAGGATGTGTTTGAGCGTGTGATAAAACCGGTTTGCGCAAAATTGATGGATTCTGAAACAAAAATTTATATAAATGCAACAGGAAAATTCGTAATTGGCGGACCTGAGGGTGACACCGGCGTTACAGGAAGAAAAATTATTGCTGATACTTATGGAGGAGTTGGAAGACACGGAGGAGGTTGTTTTTCTGGAAAAGACGCAACTAAAGTGGATAGAAGCGGCGCTTATGCAGCTCGCTGGGTAGCCAAAAATATAGTTGCAGCAGGATTTGCGGATAAGTGCGAAGTACAGATATCCTATTGTATAGGAATTGCTCAACCAACTTCAATAAACATTGAAACATTCGGAACCGCGAAAATTCCTGAAGAAAAGATTGTGGAAATTATAAAAAAGAATTTTAGATTAACACCAAGATGGATAATAAATATGCTTAAATTAAAAAGGCCGATTTACAAAAAAACCGCTATATATGGACATTTTGGAAGAAGTGATTCTGATTTTACATGGGAAAAAACAGATATGGTTGCATTGTTAAAAAAGGAAGCGGGAATCTAAATTTCATATAAAAAGAATGCGGACCCAGCGAGATTTTCATTATAACAACAATTTATTTTTCTTTAAATGTAAATATCCTTATTGTTTCGTGTTTTCTTTTTAGGTAAATGACAAAAATTTTTGTCTCGGTACTCGTACGAAATGATACAAGAATCAAAAACTTTTCTTAGACCTTTTCTTTTTTAAAAGAAAACAAATATATGTTTGAACTCGCGACCTACAGCTTTCTTCAAATTTTCTTTAGAAAAGAAAAGAAATTGTATTAGAAGGCTGCCGCGCTATCCAGACTGCGCTACGGGTCCGTAAAAATATATATTAATAAAAAGATTAAAAACATTACTCTTTCTGGTAATAAAATTCTCCGCTTTGCTTCTGCTCTCTGTCTAACACGCTTTTAGGTTTGTTTATTCTTGGGCGATTACTATCTTTATCTCTGCGCATTGTCACATCTACAATTTTTAGAAATGCGTTCATTCCTTCTTGTTTGTTCATAGGCGCAGAAGCATGTCCATTTATGCTTTGTTCCCCTTCAAAAACAATAAGTCGCGAGGAAACTGTATCAATAAAAACAATATCATGATCAACAACAAACGCGCTCTTATTAGAATCTTGGAATATTGTCCTCAAAAGATTAGAAAGATTAAGTCTTTGCTCAATATCAAGGAAAGCAGAAGGTTCATCAAGCAAATATAAATCCGCTTCTGCACTAAGCGCAAGTGTAATAGCAACTCTTTGCAATTCTCCTACTGAAAGTTCAGAAAGCTGTTTAAGCATTATTCTCTTTACGTCTAATTTTTTTTTGCATTCTTCTATTATTAAAGGATCACTGTTTTTTGAGCCGAAAAGCTGTTCAACAGTAAACTCTTCTTCCGTGTGTATATATTGTGGCTTATACGAAATTCTAAATCTTCCTCCTTCGCCTTCATCCGGTTTTTCTACACCAGCAAGCATTTTTACAAAAGTTGATTTTCCAAGCGCGTTTTTTCCTACTATTCCGATTATTTCGCCTTCACGTATATTTCCTGAATCGCATGAGAGTTCAAAATCCAAATAATGTTTTTTCATTGCAGAATAATTAAATTTTGGTGGTTTTTTTCTTTCTCCTTCACTGAATTTATTAAATATTATCCCCTTATCTCGAAATTTTATGTTTTCATCTTTTAAGAATCCTGAAAGATATTCGTTTATTCCGCTTCTCACGTTTTTTACATTTGAAATTACCCCGTAAATATTTTCATCGCCCCAGAAAATGTAAACATAATCGCTTGCATAATCTAATATCGCAAGATCGTGTTCTGCAATCATTATTTTTTTTGTTTCACCGAATTTCTTTAGCACAACCGCAATTTTCATCCTTTCTGAAATATCTAAATAATTAGTAGGTTCATCAAAAAAATAAATATCAGCTTTTTTCATATATGAAACAGCAATTGCTAACTTTTGCATTTCGCCGCCTGAAAGATGTGAAAGCTTTCTTTTGAGTATTTTTTCAAGCTTGAACCTTTCAACAATTTCATTTATGTTACCTTCATCAAATTTCTTTAGTAATTCTTCCGTGGTTCCATCAAATATTTCTCTAATTTGTTCTATATTTTGAGGTTTATAGCTTACTTTGACTGTTTTTCCAAGAGCTTCCCAATATCTTCTTTGTTCCATACTAATTTTTGCTATTATTTCATTTTCAGAAAGTATTTTTTCACAGTTTCCGAAATTTGGTTTTATTTGGCTTGTTAATATTTTTAACGAAGTAGTTTTTCCTATTCCATTTTTCCCTATAAGTCCGGTAACTCCATTTTTAGGTAAAGGTATTCCATGAACCCTAAATGCATTAATTCCATATTGGAAAACTGGCGCGCCTATTTCTTCTTTAAGATTAATTATATTTATGCAACTCATCGGGCATTTCTTTACGCATATACCGCAACCAATGCATAATTGTTCATTTATCACAGGATAATTTGTTGCTTCTTCAGTAACTATACATTCCTTACTCATTCTGTTTATCGGGCATACTTTTTCGCACACATATCCGCATTTCGCGTGCGCGCACAAATCCCTATCTAAGACGGCAATTCTTACCATTTAATTTTCACCTGTAAATTAGACTATTCTATTATTTGTATTGAAAACTATATTTGTACCAGATGAAAAACCTCACTGAAAATCATGGATATTTTTGATTTTATTTAATTTGACGGGATATCAATTGCATTTCTTCTTATTTTTATTGAAATTGTGGAACTAAATTTCTTTTTAAGAAGCTGTTTTGCGATCTTTATTCGCATCCCCCGTTTTCCTATTGCAAGTCCGCGCGACGCTTCATCAACAATGAGAAATACTGCTTTTTCTCCCATTGCTTCTCTTATTTCTAAATTCAAAATATTAATATTATTAAAAAGATTGTGCACAAATGTATCCAAATCATCGCTATCAGCAAAAACAAATATATTTTGTTTAAATGTATTTCTTAATTTTTGTAAAGTTGAACCATGCTTTCCTATTGCGCGGCCTAAATCTTGTTTGTGCACTAAAAAAACCAATCCATAATCAGTTTTTTCAAAATTAACCGCTTCCACACCGCTAATTTTTGAAAAATAAGAAAAAAATTGAAGTTCGTCGCCTGTAAATTCCAAATAATCACTTTTTTATAAGTTCCATTATATTTGAGTTCCCCGCATTATACACCGAAAGCACGCTCACTGAATATGGTTTTCCGCAAATAGAACCAAGCTCTAAACTCGTTCCTTCAAAAGTAATTATCGGAATTAAAGAAAGTTTTGAATAATATGAGAGATCTTCGTATAATTCTTTAGGTGTGTTTGCTGCAACAACTATGAGTTTTGCTTTTCCGAGAAGACTGTCTTTTATTCCGGTTTTTGCCCCGAATTCTACATTTCCGGTTTCAACAGCAAGCCGAATTGCGTGTGCAAGAAGGTCTTCCTTTTCTTTTTTGGATTTTCTTTTTTTCACAACTTTTTTTTTCTTGGTTTTTTTGCGCGATATCTTTACTTCCTCTTTTTCAGGTTCTTTAGTTACTTCTATAGTTGCTTCAATCTCATCATTTTCCAATTCTTCTGATTCTTCAACCATATAACCACATTTTATTTTTTCTTTTTTTCACTATTCATTATAAGTTTAATTTTTCCGGTTCCCATTGGAACTGTTTGTCCAACGATAATGTTTTCGGTAACTCCTACTAAATTGTCTTCTGTAGCTCTCACGCTTGCGTTTACAAGATGTTTTATAGTTTCTTCAAACGCTGCGCGTCCGAATACACCTATCTTCTGCCCGGAAAGTCCGTGTCTTCCTATGCTTTTTACTATACCTTCGGCACAAAGCGCATCTGCAACAAGCATAATATACCGAACATCAACATAAAGTTTCTGTATATCAAGGACTTGTTTTATCTCTTTAAGGATTGCATTCCTTGCGGCCTCTATTCCAAACACTTCATATATTTGCTTTATATTATTGGCGTAAATTCTTTTTGGATTTATTGCTGGATGAGTTATTACTCCAAGTATATTAGAGCCACTTGCGCGTATAAAGATCTCGCCTCCTTCTTTAATTACGACGGCCCTTTTTATACCAGGCACTCCTTTTATAAGTAATGAACGAACAGAGTTTGTAAGCCGTCTTAATGAACGCAGGGTAAGTTCATCGTTTTTTTTCATTTGTGGAGAAAGGATTATTTTCTTATTATCTTTTGTATGAATACTAACCATATCTTTTAGCTTTTCAATAGTTTCACAGAGCATTTTAAAAGTAATTCCGATTTCTTTTCCATTTTTTTCATGGAATTTTATAATTATTTTTCTTTTTTCGAGATCGTCACTCACTAATGCAACGTCGCTTATCGGAACGCTTTCTAAATCATAAGCAACATCATTTGCTTTCTCTTCGCTTTTATAATCACTTTTAAGATAAATATCCAAAATTGCTTTTTTCGGTTCTTTTTTTGCATCCACTATCTCTATAAGTCTAGGAAGACCCGTGGGTACGTGTTCTGCAACCCCTGCATAATGGAATGTACGCATGGTCATTTGCGTACCTGGTTCACCTATACTTTGCGCTGCAATTATACCAACAGCTTCATACGGGGCAATTTGAGTATCCATCTTCCTAATCATAATCTAAACCTCATGCGGTATCCACATCATCTTGTTTTGCAACATCTATCGCTTCGGTCTTGCTTGCGAGCATTGCATCTTTACCGTCTCCACCATAAATAAATTGAACTATTACCCCATTTGCATCCATTACGGTTTTATTTGGCTGCGCGACCAAATCTTGGAATGCATTAATAAGCCTTCTTTGCATATATCCGCTCCTTGCGGTTCTAATTGCGGTGTTTACAAGCGATTCTCTACCTCCCATGGAGTGTAAATAAAACTCATCGGGTTCGAGCCCTTTTCTAAACGAACTGAAAACAAATCCACGTTCTCTTGCAGAAAGAATTCCTGGATGATAAAATGGAAGATTTCTTTTTCTGTAGCCCCGGTTAAGCCTTTTGCTTCTTACGGATTGTTGCGCAACTGTTGCGCTCATTTGAATCGCGTTGAGTAAACTACCGCGCGCGCCGATTTTCGCCATAATAACCGAAGCGTTCTCCATTCCCAAATCGCTTTCAACTAATTTTCCTATATCTTCCCGTATTTTTGAAGTAAGCTGCATTATCATGCTTTCAAGTGTCTCTTTTAAACTTAAGCCAGGAGCGCGCTGAAGGGTTTTGTTTTTATATTTCAAAATCAGGTTTTCTACTTCCCTGTTCATTTTGCTGTTTATTTCTTTCAATTTTTCTTCTGTTTCTGAAGAAAGCGAATAACTCTTGAGAGAAACGCTCAATCCATTGGATGTAATTACTTGAGTAGCTATTTTAGTAACATTATCTATAAATTGCCTTGCTACTGCTGAACCGTATTGTATAAAAATTTGTTCAAGCAGTTCATTTTCAATTGCTTTGCTTTCTATTGTTCCATTAATAAGTTTTCCATTTTTAATTATAATTTCCTCACCTAATTTGGACTGAATTTTTATGCTCAAATCTTTAGGTAGAAGATGCGAGAAAATTAATTTTCCGGAATAGCAGTTACCGTTATCCGGTTTCGGTAATTCAGTTATTCCTAAGATATATAACAGTTTCGCGGCCTCCTTCTTTGTAAACTTAGATTCGCCAAGCGTAAGGAAATATAATCCTGAAACATAATCTTCTTGCGGTTTGATTATTGCATGTCCGTGTCTCGGAGAGAGAATTTGGTCCTCTACTTTCATGAGGATTTTGGCTTCGGTCTGTGCTTCTATAGTTTGCGGAATATGAAGATTCATTTCGTCTCCGTCGAAATCTGCATTGTATGGTGCAGTAACAGCTGGATTTAATCTAAATGTCTTTCCAGGAAATACGCGCACTTCGTGTGCCATTATGCTTATTCTATGCAAACTTGGTTGTCTATTAAATAATGCAATATCTTTGTTTATTAACTGTCTTTCAATAATCGAACCAACCACGAGCGCATCTGAAACTTCTTTTTTCGTAAGCGCGATAACCTTTACCCTCTTCTGATCAGGTCTTATTACATATATCGCTTTTGGGTAATTTTCAGAGAGAACGTAATTTTTGCTTTGTTCAAGATTCCATTCAGTAACTGTAATAGGAATAGTAAGTTCTTCAGCAATTTCCTGTGGAATACCTACTTCACTAATTGAAATAAATGGATCAGGAGAAATAACTGTACGTGCAGAAAAGTTTACACGCTTTCCACTTAGATTATATCTAAATCGTCCTTCTTTTCCTTTCAGTCGTTGTACAAGGGTTTTAAGCGGCCTTCCGCTTCTGTGTCTTGCAGGTGGAATGTTCGTTGTTTCATTATCAAAAAAAGTTGTGCAATGATATTGTAAAAGTTCCCATAAGTCTTCTATAATTAATTGAGGTGCGCCTGCATTTATATTTGCCTCTAATTTCTGATTTATCCTAAGAATATCTACTAATTTATGAGTAAGATCGTCTTCGCTTCTTTCACCAGTTTCAAGAGTAATACTTGGTCTTACGTTTACTGGAGGAACCAAAAGTGCAGTTAGAACAGTCCATTCTGGTCTTGAATATACTGGATCAAATCCTAATTTCTTTATTTCTTCATCATTTATTCTTGAGAGTAAGTCCATTATTTCATTTGGGAGAAGCTCTTCTTTGTTCCTGTAAAAAGTGGTTGGTTTTAAATATTTCCATTCAGGAAGTTCAGTATTGCAATAAGGACACGTCTTTTTGTCCTCTTTTTTTGCCTTTTTCTCAGATTTCTCTACTTTTTCTTCTATTACATTAAACTTTTCAGTTGCAACTTTTGGAAGACCGATTATTCTTTCTTTTGGTAGTGTAACTAGTTCTTCATCTTCTTTTTCTATCATAGTAATAATGGATTTATCTGCCACTAATTTTTTACATGCAGGGCAGAGTGCCTTCAAAATTGTATAAATATGTTTTCCGAATTCCACATGAATTATTGGTCTTACGAGTTCAATATGTCCAAAATGTCCAGGACATTCTTTTGCCTTTCCTCCACATGTTTTGCATCTTAGACCAGGTTCAACTACGCCTAATCGAGTATCAATTAATCCACCATCAATGGGATAACCATCATCATCATAAGTATCTGGAACTGTAATTTTCGCGGCACTCATTTTCCTAATGAGTTCAGGTGAAAATATTGAAAACTTTATTTTTTCTATTACTTTTCTTACTTCAGTGGATTTCATGTATATACCTCAATATTAATCAAAAAACTAAACTTGTTACGCTTTATCTTTCAAAATTATTCTTGGAAACAAATAGAGCGATTTTATTTCATCTAACAAAAGTTTGAATGCATAACTCATCTCTATGGGTTCTATTATTTCATTTCCGCACACCGGGCAGATATTCCTATGCTTTACAAAATCATGATTCGCAATTGCACCGCATTCGGTACAAACAAGTTGGATTGTTTTGTCGCTTTCATCTAAAAGCCTTTCCTTAATGAGCATGCTTGCTCCATATCCTATAAGGCAGTCCCTTTCCATTTCACCAAATCTCAAACCACCTTCTCTTGCTTTGCCTTCCGTAGGCTGATGAGTTAATAACTGTATCGGTCCCCTGCTCCTCATATGCATTTTGTTTGAAACAAGGTGATGAAGCCTTTGGTAATATACAACACCAATGAAAATTTTCGTTTTAATTTGCTGTCCGCTTATTCCGTCATAAAGGATTTCTTCTCCATATTCCTGAAATTCATTTTCCTTAAGTATTTTCATGTAATCCTCTTCTGTATTTCCGCTAAATGCTGTTCCGTTTTTGAGCGTGCCACTCAGTGCAGATGCCTTTCCTCCAAGTGTTTCAAGTAAATGTCCTGCAGTCATTCTTGAAGGGATTGCGTGCGGATTAATTATTAAATCTGGAATTATTCCTTGTTTAGTAAATGGCATATCTTCTTGGGAGACCAACAAACCAATTATTCCTTTTTGGCCGTGCCTTGAAGCGAACTTATCTCCAACTTCAGGAACCTTTACCGACCTTACGCGCACCTTTACAAGCCTGTTTCCGCTTGAACCTTCTGTTACAAGAACATTATCTACTTTTCCATGTTCTCTTGCCTTAACTGTGAGCGAACCTTCTCTTTTTTTTTCTTCCACTACACCGAAAACCGAGATTTCTTCTAAAAATCTGGGCGGTGATGTCTTTCCAACGAGAACATCATATCCGTGAACTTCGATTTCTGGAGATACAATTCCGTCTTCGCTAAGTTTTGAATATGCTTCTTCCCCTCTATAACCAACTACACTTGAATTTGGAAGTTCTATTGTATCTTTTTGTCCGCCGGGATACTGCCTTTCCTCTGTTTCATATGTTTTGAACATAACTACTCTTCCAAGTCCTCTATCCACTGCGGAACGGTTAATTATTAATCCGTCTGCCATATTATAACAATTAAAAGAAGTTAGTGCAACCACGAAATTCTGCCCAGCAGCAGTATTCTTCATATTAAGCACTCTATACAAATCGGTTTGTATAAGCGGTTGTTGCGGATAATACATAGCATATGCACGCGTATCATACCTATTAAGATAATTTGAAGCATAAATTCCCAAACTTTGTTTTGCCATTGCGCATGCCATAGTAATTCTTGGAGATGAATTGTGCTCAGCATAAGGGAGCATACTTGTAGTTACTCCAAAAATAGATGATGAATCAAGCTCAACATGCGTGTGTTGTTCGTTTATTTCTTCGGGTTTAAGCGCAATATAAGAATTTTCCTCTTCCTCAGCGTCTAAATATTCTATTACACCCATTTTTATAAGATGTTGCCATGTTAACATTTTATTTTTCGCTCTTTCTAAAATTTCCGGACTAAGGCGGGATTTTCCGTTTTCAACTACAATGTATGGTTTTCTTACTCTTCCACGATCGGAATTTATAAAAACTTCGTTAGTGTATGTATTATGGTAGATATTTATCTGATAGTTAAGTTCATTAATTCTTCTTTTTTCCCTAATGCGTTTCACCAAATCTTCTGGTTTGTTATATCCCCCTGCAAATTTTCCATTTACGTATATAAATGCACTTTCCTTATTTTTAATCCTGAATTCGCATCCAGACACTCCGAAATTTTTAAGAATTGAAAATATTTCTATTTCGTCAGCTCCGATTGAAACTTCAGCCATAATTGAAAGATTTTTAACAAGCGAGCAGCTTGGACCTTCAGGCGTTTCGTTTGGACATATTTTTCCCCAATGCGTTCCATGCAAATCCCTTGCTTTAAAATGCGGGTGTTTTTTGCTTAATGGAGAAATTAATCTACGCAAATGCGAAAGTGTAGCAAGGAAACTTGTTCTGTCAAGCAATTGGCTTACCCCTGTCTGTCCTGCAATCCAATTTCCAGTAGCCATTGCGTATCTTATTCTATCTGCCATTGCGTCTTGTCTTACAAGAGTATGCACTTGCAATTTTCTTCCTCGCGCATTTGCTCTACTTGCCTGATAAATAATATCTTTTACAAGGAATTGAAGTGCGTAATTAAAGAGTTCAAGCATAAGATCACCCGCTAACTTCACGCGTTTGTTTGCATAGTGGTCTTTATCGTCTTGCATAATTTTTTTGTGTGCAACCATTGTAGCTTTTTCTGCCATGCGTACTATATATTCGGCTTTTCCCCCCCTATCTTCTCTCATAATTCCTAAGTGCGGAAGAAGATAGGAATCAATAAGTGTTTCAAGCCTTGTTACTCTGTATTCTTGTTGTTGTCCAGGAGAAAGACGCTTACTTAAAATTTCAATTGCTTCTTCATGGTTTTTGCTTTCTTCTGATTCTATATTAAGAAATATATCATTCTTTACTAGTTCATTTCCTGAAAATGCGTTAATAATATCTGAATTTTTATCCAAACCAAGTACACGCAAAATTTGTATTATAGGTAAATCAGGAGGAGTGCTTGGAAATTCAACTTTGAAGATTCCTTCGCTATTACGCTTTACTACGCATCTCGCCCTAAAACCTTGTCTTGTTGAAAAAATCTTTGCTACTACGTCGCTAGATTCTTTAGTAACCATTAATCTATTTGGAACCAAATCCTCAATCGAAACAAGTGCCCTTTCCGAACCATTAATAATAAAATATCCGCCCGGATCGTTTGGGTCTTCTCCGTTTAAAGTAAGTTCATCTTTTGACATTGAAAAAAGATAGCAGAGTTTTGATTTCACCATAATTGGAATTTCACCTATGAAAACATCCGAATAAACAGGATGTTCAATTCCATTATGGATAGGGATTATTTCAAGGAAAACCGGTGCTGCATAAGTAAGATTTCTTAATCTTGCTTCTGCTGGAAATATTTGCCTAAACCCTCCTCTTACTTCATAAAATCTCGGTGATTCTATACGTACTTTGCCGAATTTGAACCCAAATCCTTCTACATTTGTTTTTATGTTGATATTACGGTTCACAACTTCCTGAAGTCCGATATCTATGAATTTATTGTAAGAATCAAGTTGTTGTTTTACTAATGTATTATCTCTAAAATAAACCTCCAAAAGACCCTTTACCATCAAATCAACCTCATAATTCACAAAATTTTAGGGACTTTATATAACCAACCTATAATAATTATACTTTGCGGTTGGGTCTTCTCTTTCAATTTTCACAACGTTACCTGGTATAGCCTTTAATTTTTTTGCAGCTGGGTCGCTACTCTTCATCTTTGGCAAATTGGTCTCAGAGACATTATATTTTTTAAGAAGATTTTTTTTCCCGATTTCTGAAAGTATTTCCATTTTTGGAACCAAAAAATGTCCAAAAACATCGATTTCTATTTCTATTTTCTTTTTTTTCTTTGTCAAAGAACCACCAAATAATTAGATAAATTCTTTTTGAAAAGAATTTATTTTTAGAACAATAACACTAATCGCATAAAAAATATATAATAAGAAATATTTATAAACTGTTGCCTTTTTTCAAAGCTAGTAATTCCGAACATCTTCTACAACTAAACCATTCGCGCGAACCAAACAGTATATTTACTAATCTTTTGTATAGATTATAAAAAATACAACAGCCTTGTGAATTC
>DYTL01000011.1 GCA_020726005.1 Microcaldota archaeon
AACTTCGAAATCTGAAGGTCTTTATTTACTTGCGGATTTACTGTGTGTGACTCTTACAATTGATGATGAATAAATAAACGCAGGTTTAAATATTTTTCAAGAATTGTGCTATATAGAAGGGATGAATATTGTGTGATTTATGGAACAATTCGTCGGCGTTCCAACGAAAATTCCACAAATCAATAACAAAATACGGTGTGATTTATGGATCGAATAAAAACAGGTATAAGTGGACTTGATGAAATGCTTAATGGTGGATTACCAAAAAACAAGCACGTTGCGATTAACGGCGGGCCGGGATGCGGAAAATCTTCGTTTACTTTTGAATTTCTCTATCGCGGTGCAACGTTCGGGGAAAATGGAATTTATATAAGCCTTGAGGAAACCGAGGAAGGAATGGCAGAGAATATGAAAAACACGTTCTCCGAATTCAGAGATATTGATATACTTATGGAAGAGAAAAAACTCCAAATAACCAAACCGGATAAATTTGAACTTGAGGAGATTGCAGAATTAATTGAATGCCAAATTACAGATAACGATGTAAAAAGAGTGGCAATAGATTCTGCTACTATGATTAAATTTTCATTTGAAGATAATATTAAATACCGCCAAACGCTTTTTGAATTTTTCTCGCTCCTAAGAACTTTGGATTGCACAGTAATGATGACTCTTGAGTCCATGAACGCAAGAAAAGAACAACTTACATTTGATGTTGAACACTTTGTAATGGATGGAATAATCAATCTTTATAATCATGAACAAGGCGACAGAAGAATTCGCGCATTGGAAATTTTTAAAATGCGTGGAACAGATCATTCGCGTGAGCTTGTTCCATTCAAAGTATTACCAGATGGCATAAAGATTTATGCAGGCGAACATGTTTTCTAAGGTTTATATGATGGAACAAAAAGATATTATATATATTCTTTTTTGGTCATTCGTAATAGCGTTAGCGCTATTTTTCACGGGTTTTGGGGAAAAAGTAATGTTTTTTTTCTGCCTTTCGCTTATTGGTATAGCATTCGCTGAACGAATGAAAAATACAACGTTCGCAGTTGGAGCGGTATTCCTCGCGCTCGCATTCGCAGTGTATTTCGGAAAGACGCTCGTATTCATAGGGCAAATATTCGTAGCTTCCCTGCTCTTTCTGCTTCTTCCATTTATACTTTTTGAATTACGAAAAAAAATAAAAAAATAGGTTTCTTATGTGTACGATCACAAAAAAATTGAAACAGAGATAGTAGAGTTTTTAGAAGCACACTTAATTTACAACAAGGCAAAAGAAAAAAATGCTGAAGGAGAACCATATTATTTCTGCGACGGACCGCCATACGCGACTGGGCATATCCATCCAGGAACAGCATGGAATAAGACTTTAAAAGATTCAATTTGCAGGTATTGGAGAATGCGTAATTATAACATACTCTCAAAACCAGGATATGACACACATGGACTTCCGATAGAGGTGAAAGTTGAACAGGAATTGGGAATAAAAAAGAAAAAGGAAATTGAAGAAAAAGGAATAGAAAAATTCGTGACAAAATGTAGGAATTTTGCAGATAAGTATATAAACATTATGAACTGCCAATTCAAGAGTTTAGGTATATGGATGGATTGGGATTCACCATACATTACTTATTACGATAATTATATTGAATCAAGTTGGAAAACGCTTAAAATAGCAAACGAAAAAGGACTTATGCACAAAGGAATTTATGTACTTCCGTACTGCTATAGGTGTGAAACTACAATAGCGAATTACGAGCTTGAATATGGCGAAGAAACCGATCCGAGTTTATACATAAAACTCAAAATAAAAGAAAATAAATATCTTATTATTTGGACAACTACTCCATGGACGCTTATTGCAAATATGGCTGTAATGGCGAATCCGAAATTCGCATACGTTAAAGCAAAAATAGGCGATGAAGTATGGATAGTCGCGAAGGAAAGATTAGATGCAGTTTTGAATTTTTTAGGACAAAGTGCAACCATTCTTGAAGAGTTTTCAGGAAAAAAATTAGAAGGAGTGCAATATGAACATCCATTTCAAAATGTTATAAAAAAACAGATTCAATGTAAAATTGTCCTAAGTGATGAATATGTTTCGCTTGAAGATGGTACAGGTCTAGTACATTGCGCACCAGGTCATGGACAAGAAGATTTTATTATAGGAAAGAGATATAATTTAGAAATATTTAGTCCAGTAGATGGCACAGGTATTTACACTAAAGAAGCAGGAATATATAAAGGAAAAAATGTGCGCGAAGCAAATTTAGATATAATAAAAATGCTTAAAGAAAGTGGAATGATTGTATATGAGGAAAGAATAAAGCATCGCTATCCGCATTGCTGGAGATGTAAAACTCCGCTCATTTTTCGTGCAACTGACCAGTGGTTTATAACAATTTCAAAATTAAAAGATAAAATGCTTTCTGAAATAGAAACAGTTGAATGGCATCCGGAATTCGCAAAGGAAAGATTCAAGGAATTTGTCATGCAGGCTCCGGATTGGTGCATAAGCAGGCAACGTTATTGGGGAATTCCGCTTCCAATATGGAGATGCATAAAATGTGATCAACTGATAGTAATTGGTTCAAAAAATGAACTTCCAAATAAAGGTAAGGAATTGAAAGAACTCCATCGTCCATATATAGATGAAATAATTTTAGAATGTAAATGTGGAGAAAAGATGTATCGCATAAAAGATGTGTTAGATGTTTGGTTTGATTCTGGAAATGCGGTATGGGCAAGCATTACAGAAAAAGAAACCAAAAAATTCGGAACACGCGCGGAACTTATCTTAGAAGGTCAGGATCAAATAAGGGGCTGGTTTTATTCTCTTCTTGGTTCTGGTATGTTGTATTATGACAAAATTCCATATAAAAAACTTATCATGCACGGTTTTTTTGTTGATGAGAAAGGCGAGAAAATGAGCAAAAGCGCGGGCAATTTCGTATCCATAGATGATATATTAATCAAATATGGGGCAGATAGTTTTAGGCTTTGGAGTATTAGTAACGCGGCCTGGGAGGAATTAAAATTCAATTGGAACGAACTCAAAGAAGCCCATAGTGATTTAGATGTTTTATTTAATATGTATATTTTCTTAGATAGATTTTATACAAAAGATAAAATTGAAAATGCTGAATTCTGCGTTGAAGATAAATGGTTGCTTTCGCGTCTACATAGCACACTTAAAGAATTTCATAAATCATTTGAAATATATGAACCACATATAGGAGTAAGGGGACTTAGAAAATTTTTAGTCGAAGATTTAAGCAGATTTTATATGAAAATCGCAAAAGACAGAATAAGCAAAAACGAAAATGCCGAAGGCGCACTTTTAACTATTTATTCAGCAGTTTTTCTATCTCTGAAAATGTTTGTAAT
The DNA here is from genome assembly GCA_020726005.1 of Microcaldota archaeon. Lineage (GTDB taxonomy): Archaea > Micrarchaeota > Micrarchaeia > Anstonellales > Bilamarchaeaceae > JAHJBR01. The sequence goes on from DYTL01000011.1 coordinate 3,397, forward strand.
TGTTTCTCCATTCATAAGCGAGCACATTTATCAAAAATTCTTCAAAAAATATGAGAATCTCGAAAGCATTACTTTATTCGAATTAGATGCCTTTAAAGAAGGTGAAATAAATACCGCATTCGAAAAAAGGATGGCAGTAGGCACTAATTTAATTTCTCATGCACTCGAAGCAAGGCAGCGCACTGGAATAAAACTGCGTTGGCCTGTACGAGAAATTTATGTTAAAGCGCCTTCTGACGAAGTGAAGCGTACAGTGGAAGAGTTTTCTCTTATAATCAAAAGGCTTCTCAATACCAAAGAAGTAATCGTAATTGAAAAAGACCTAAATAGTGATTATGAAGCCGAGGAATTTGAAGGCGGAACGGTTTTCGTAAGCAAAAGATTAGATGAGGAGCTTTATGAGGAAGGCATTTATAATGAAATAAAACGAAGAATACAGCAAATGAGAAAGGAACTTGCGCTCGTAGAAAAAGATAAAATAACGGTTCAATTAGATATGGAAAAAGAAATGGAATCCATAATCAAAAAATATGAAGGTACGCTTTCCAAAGAAACAAATACTATATCAATATCTTATCCAAAGCTTGGTGATGATTCAAAAGTTTTTGAAATTGATGGACGAACAGTTAAATTAAAAGCGGCTAAAACCGAGGTTTAAAATTCACGGTTTAAAACATAATCCGAGAGTTTTTTCAACTCATTTTTTTCCCGCGAATGTGGAAGTGTTTCAATGAATGCGTTTGTATCATTAACAAAACAGTGCGCTTTTATTTTTGCATAATTTATTGAATTGTATTTTTTAAATATTGAAATTACGTATTTTATTTTTTTCCTGTCCTGAGTATTAGACATAAGTATTTGTGAGAGTTTCTTTTTTTCTTCTTTGTTTGAATGCGCCATTGCATGAATTACCATAAGCGTTCTTTTTCCTTCAGTAATATCACCTCCAATCTCTTTTTTATATTTTTCAAAATCACCAACTACATTAAGTATATCATCCTGTATTTGAAATGCAATACCTAAGGATTCACCAAACGCACGAAATTTTTTTAAAATTTCCGAATTAGCATTTGCAAGAAGTGCACCAATTTCGCAAGTCATACCCATAAGCGCACCGGTTTTGCATGAAATCATGTTAAAATATTCTTTTTCACTTATATCTATTTTTCTGTTTTTATACCAATCAAGTTCTATTCCCTGTCCCTCAACTACGCGCTGGAACGCACGGCCAATTATAGAAATTAATTTGATTTTTTTATTTGCTGGAAAATTTAATTCAAGAAGATTATTCCATACAAGTGTACATAACGCATCCCCACTATTAAGTGCTATTGGAATTCCATGCGAGATGTGCAATGTTGGTTTTCCTCTCCTAAATTTAGAATTATCTTCTATATCATCGTGGATAAGCGTAAAATTATGATAAAGTTCAAGTAATGCTGCGATATTTATTGCATTTTGCTTATTATTACTTTTTAATGCACGAAATGCCAGCATTAACATTATAGGCCTAATTCGTTTTCCGCCACGGAAGAGATATTCTTCAAGCATACCATATACTCCTTTTGGCGTAGTTGGAATTATAGCTTTGATTTTCTTTTCCACTTTTATTATGTCATCCAATATAAATTTTTCAAAATCCATACAATAACAGTAAATTCGCAAGTAAATAAAAACCTTCCGATTTCGAAGTTCGAAATTTTTATAATTTATATGAAAGATTAGAAAATATATTGCTCGGTTCGCGCGAATGGTTTAGTTGTAGAAGATGTTCGGAATTACTGATAAATTAATGCGTATAAGAGTTTATAAATTGTATGATCATTCTCATCAGGAATGTTTATGAGCAACTTTAATAATTAATAATCAAATAATATATGTGGTTTGAAAAATGAAAAATCTAAAATTTGCGGTGTTGAGTGGAAGCGAGCGCACCGTAGTGCGCGTTTGTAATGTAAAAGTAGGTGAAGGATTTACTATTATTGCAGGTCCGTGTAGCGTGGAAAATGAAGAACAAACTTTAGAGACCGCGCGCATAGTTAAAGCAGGGGGAGCGGATATGTTGCGAGGTGGTGCGTTTAAACCACGAACTTCACCTTATGCATTTCAGGGGCTTGGACTAAAGGGACTTAAAATTCTTGAAAAGGCAAGAGAAGAAACCGGACTTCCAATAGTTACTGAAGTATTAGATACGCGGGATGTTTCATGGATATGTGAATACGCGGATGTTTTGCAGATAGGCGCAAGAAATATGCAAAATTTCTCTCTTTTAAAAGAAGTTGGAAAAATGAATAAACCTGTCCTTCTAAAACGAGGAATGTATTCTACATTAGAAGAATGGCTCAACTGCGCTGAATATATCTTAAATGAAGGTAATCCAGATGTAATTTTATGCGAACGTGGAATAAGAACATTTGAAACATACACAAGAAATACTTTAGATTTGAGCGCAATTCCTGCGATAAAAGAGCTTACTCATCTTCCGATAATTACTGATCCTACACATGGAACAGGAAGAGTATCGCTTATAATCCCAATGAGCCTTGCTTCTGTTGCCGCAGGCACTGATGGAATAATTGTGGAAGTTCATAGAAATCCTGTAGAAGCGATTAGTGATAAAGAACAAGCACTTACTTCTGCGCAGTTTGCAGAACTTGCGAGAAAAACACGAAAATTGTATAAATTAATGAACGAGATAGTATGAAAGTATTCAAAATAAATGGAAAAACAGGTACAAGCGAAATCGTAATTGGTGAATCAATTAAGAATTTATCTAAATATAGTAAATCCAATAAGTGCGTTATTGTTACTGATACAAATGTAAACGCTTTGTGCGGTGCTTTTTTTCCTAGCGGGTTTGAAGTTATTGAAATTGGAATTGGTGAACAAAATAAAACTCTTTCTACTGTGGAAAAATTATACGAAAAATTTCTTGAATTCGGATTAGATAGGGCTTCTTATGTAATTGGAATAGGAGGAGGGATAGTTTGTGATGTAACTGGATTTGCAGCATCAACTTACTTACGTGGAATTCGTTTCGGTTTCGTACCCACAACATTACTTGCACAAGTGGATGCGAGTTTAGGAGGAAAAAACGGCGTAAATTTTAAAGGATATAAAAATCTTATAGGGACATTTAATCAACCAGAATTTGTGCTGTGCGATTTTGAAATGCTTAAAACACTTCCAATACGAGAACTAAAAAGCGGATTTGCTGAAATAATTAAACATGCTATAATTGCTGACATACAACTATTTTCCTATTTAGAAAAAAACTACGAAAACGCGCTTTCTTTACATCGTACTGAAATTGAAAAAATACTTTATGATTCCTTTGCAGTAAAATCCAAAATAGTTTCAATGGATGAAACAGAAAAAGGAGAACGAAGAAAATTGAATTTCGGGCATACACTCGGCCACGCGATAGAAAAAACAACCGGACTTTTACACGGTGAAGCGATAAGTATAGGAATTATTGCGGCTGCAAAACTCTCTCTAAAGAAAGGAATGCTTACACAAAAAGATGCTGAAAGAGTTGAAAATTTGATTTCAAAATTTGGACTTCCTACAAAAATCAAAATGGATAAGATTGCAGTAATTGATGCAATAGAAAAAGATAAGAAACGTGAAAATAAGAAAATACGTTTCGTACTATTGGAAAAGCTCGGACGCGCAAAAATCATAGATATAGAAATTGACGAACTTAAGGGGGTTGTAAGTGATATGTGTTAGTATTGCAGAACCAACTATTGAAAGATGCATTAAAGCGCTCAAACGCGTTAAATTCGCAGAAATAAGAATAGATAAAATGAATGCGAGTGTAGAAAAAATTGCGCATATATTTTCTTTACCAAACAAACAGTTTATTGCGACTTGTCGGCCGAACGAAAAAAATGATAATGAAAGAAAAAAACTCATGCTCGCTGCAATAGATGCTGGTGCCGCATATGTAGATATTGAAGTAGATGCAAATGAAGAGTATAAAAAAGAATTAATAAAACACGCGAAAAAGAAAAATTGCAAAGTTATTGTTTCTTATCATAACTACGAAAAAACTCCGAAGGCCGCTGAACTTGATCAAATAGTGAAATGGTGTTTTGAATCAGGCGCAAATATAGCAAAAATTGCATGCAAATCCAATTCCAACGCGGACAATGTAAGATTACTTGCGCTCTTGAATTCTGATAAAAAACTTATAGTAATCGGTATGGGTAAAAAAGGAAAAATTACTCGTATCGTTGCACCATTATTAGGAAGTCAATTTACATTCGCGTCTGTTTCAAAAAGAAAAGAAACTGCAGAAGGACAAATTAATGTAAAGGCGCTTGAAAAACTTTTGTTAGGCAATTAAAATGTCAGAAAAAATATTCGCGGTTGCAGGAAATCCAATACTCCATAGCAAAAGCCCAGAAATGTTCAATTTTGCGTTTAAAAAATTAGGAATAAATGCTATTTATATCCGCATTGCCGCGTTTAGCGCAAAAGAAACAATATCTATCGCAAATGAAATAGGAGCATGCGGATTGAATATTACTTCTCCATTTAAAGAGGAAATGATTAGTGTTTTGATTAATATTGATGAAAATGCGAAAACAATTGGCGCGATAAATTGCATAACTAATGAAAATAATGTATGGATTGGACATAATACAGATGCTAACGGTGTTGTTGGTGCACTTGAACACAATTTAGGTAGTATTGCAGGTAAAAAAATAATAGTATTAGGTGCAGGAGGCGCAGCAAAGGCAGCTATATATGCGCTTGTTTCTAAAAAAGCGGATGTAACAATAATTAATCGCACTTTCGGGAAAGCGAAAGAACTTGCACATAAATTTGGATGTAAAGTTGCTAAATTTGTTGAACTCGCACAAAACCTTAAACACATAAATATTTTAATTTCATGTATTCCTACTTGTGAACGTATAATTCCGAAATTCGCGCTTTGCAAAAAACTTGCGGTTTTAGATGCAAATTACTCAATACAAACTGCACTTATAAAAGATGCAAAAACAAATGATTGTAAAATAATTGATGCACGGGAATGGTTGTTTTTTCAAGCGATTCCATCTTTTGAATATTTTTTAGGCCGAAAAATACCCTCTACAATTATTACGACGATGCGCGAAACACTTTACACAAAAAAAACAGAGAAAAAAAATATCGCGCTTATTGGATTTATGGGTAGTGGAAAAACAACTATTGCAAAAGAACTTACAAATCTTACAAAAATGAAGTTAATAGATATAGATGAAAATATAGAGAAAAATACAGGCATGAAGATAGCTCAAATTTTTGAAGATATGGGAGAAGGAGAATTTAGGAAAATAGAAAGTGCAGAATTAAAAAAAACAATGAAAATTCAGAACGCAATAATTTCCTGTGGAGGCGGGATAGTTTTAAACGAAGATAACAGAAATATGCTAAGGAAAAATTGTACGGTTTTCTGGTTGTGGGTAGATGTTAAAACTATAATGAAAAGAATAGGTAAATGTAATTCAAGACCACTTTTTGGGAATAAAAATAGAACTAAAAATGCTAAAAAAATATTAAAGCAACGACTGTCGATTTATGCTAAAGCTTCAGATGTACTGATAAATACGGTCGGGAAAAAACCAGAAGAAATTGCCATAAGGATATTTTATGAAATTAATAAAACCGGCTAAAATAAATGGAATTGTAAATGCTCCTGCTTCAAAAAGCGTGATGGGTAGAGCAGTTGCCTCTGCATTACTAACAGAAGGCAAAACTGAACTTATTAATCCTTCATTTTGTGATGATGGGTTGACTGCATTAAATATTGTAGAAACACTCGGCGCACAAATAATTAAAAAAAAGAAAAAAATCATAATTGAAAGCAAAGGAATATTCAAAACAATTCCAAAAAACAAAATTCTTACTTGTAATGAATCTGGATTATGCATACGCATGTTTGCTCCAATAGTTGCGCTTTCAGGAAAAAAATTTATACTTAATGCGTCTGGTTCTTTACTTAAAAGACCAATGAAAATGCTCGGAGCACTCACACAATTAGGTGCAAAATGTGAAATCCCTACAAATGGTTATCCACCTATAAAAGTAATAGGTCCAATGTGCGGAGGAAAAATCCAAATAGATGGTTCGGAAAGTTCGCAATTCCTTACTGGTTTGCTTATGGTATTGCCTTTATGTTCAGAAAATTCAACTATTAAAGTTTTAAATTTAAAGAGCAAGCCATATATACAGATGACAATTTCGCTTCTTGCACATTTTGGAATAGAAATAGAAAATAAAAATTTCAAAAAATTTAAAATTAAAGGAAATCAAAAGTATAGAAGCGGTATGAACTATTTTGTAGAAGGAGATTGGTCCGGTGCTTCGTTCATCCTTGTTGCAGGTGCGATCGCAGGAAAAATTCGCGTTAATGGACTTAATATAAATTCATATCAAGCAGATAAAGAAATACTTTCCGCATTGAAAAAGGTTGGTGCGAAAATAAAAATCGGAAAAAATTATATTAACGTGGAGAAAAATGAATTGAATGCATTTGAATTTGATGCAAGCGAATGCCCGGATCTTTTTCCTCCATTGGTTGTGCTCGCAATTAATTGTAAAGGAACGACTATAATTAAAGGAACAGAAAGATTAAAATATAAGGAAAGCGATCGCGCAAATGTTCTTATGCAAGAATTCAGGAAAATAGGAGCTAAGATAAAAATTATAAAGAACAATATGGAAATAACAGGAACAAAACTTAAAGGAGGAAAGGTAAATTCACACAATGACCATAGAATTGCAATGGCGTGCGCAATTGCTGCGTTGAATTCGAAAAATGGCATTTCTTTATCAAATCCGGAATGCGTTTCAAAATCATATCCAGAGTTTTTCAATGATTTAGATGTTTGAATGCAAAAATCTTTTGTTTCTTGTTCTTGTATATATCGCTTAATCGTCTCTGCTGATACGTGTCCGGCAGTTCCAATATAATTTGGAGACCATAAATGGCCTTTCTTCAGAGATAAACGAAGCTCTGGATTTTGTTTGAATAATTGTTTTGCGCTGACACATTCCAAAATCTTAACTATTGTTTCAAAAATACCTAAAATCAGAAGCAATCTTGGTATATCAACATGTTGCAATACGATAACTTTTTATAATCCTATATGAAAAGGATATATATGAATACGTTCGGAAGATTGTTAAAAATAAGCATTTTTGGAGAATCACACGGAGAATGTATTGGAATAGTGGTTGATGGATGTCCAGCAGGGCTTCGTCTTTCTATGCATGATTTAATTTCTGATTTAGAAAGAAGGAAAGGAGGCGCAAAAGGTACGACTACACGCATAGAAACAGATATTCCATTAATAAAAAGCGGAATTTTTAATGGAAAAACTACTGGTGCACCAATTATGATAATATTTGAAAATAAAAATATTAATTCCGAAGAGTATGAAAAAATTAAAGATATACCAAGACCTGGGCATGCTGATCTAACTGCAAAACAAAAATTCGGAAAATTTAATGATTATCGTGGAGCAGGACATTTTTCAGGACGCCTTACTGCTGCATTAATTGCCGCTGGCGCAATAGCGAAAAAACTTCTAATTAAAAATATTACTGAACTCCCACAGGTGCGCGGAAACCCTGGGGTTAACACCAAGGAGAGCGCATCCTTTTCTGAAGAGGGACGACTTCTACCTAAAGCCATATTATCAGAAGCCACAAACTCTAGTCCACGGAAGTTCACAATTAAGGCAAAAGTAGTTGAAGTTAATGGTTCAAAAAATATAGAAAGCGCAATAAATGCGGCAATAAAAGAAAACGATTCTATAGGTGGAATTGTAGAATGTAGAATACTTGGATTGCCTCCTGGATTGGGCGAGCCATTTTTCGATTCAGTTGAATCTCTTATTAGCCATATCGTATTTTCCATTCCCGCAGTAAAAGGAATAGAATTTGGTTCTGGTTTTAGATGTGCATCAATGCACGGAAGTAAGTGCAACGATGAAATAATCAATGTTAATGGAAAAACAAAAACGAACAATGCAGGGGGAATAAACGGCGGAATAACCAATGGAAATGAAGTTACTTTTCGCGTTGCAGTAAAACCTGCTCCTAGTATAAGTAAGATTCAGAATACTATTAATTTAAAAACAGGCAAATCCGTAAAAATTTCTATTAAAGGAAGGCATGACGTATGTATATCTCTTAGAGTGCCACCTCTACTTGAAGCGATTTCGGCTTTGGTTTTTGCAGATTTGATGCTTATAGAACAAAAAATACCAAAAATAGTTAGGTGATTAAGTGAGTATTGAAAAAATACGCAAGAAAATAGAAACGATAGATTATGAAATACTTAAATTATTGAATGAACGCATGGAATTTGCCGTAAAACTAAAAAAACTGAAAACCACAATATCAGATCCGGAACGGGAAAAGGAGGTAATAGTATACGTGCGCAAACACTCGCATAATTTAATAAATCCTAATTTTTCCGAAAAACTGTTTATGGAAATAATTAAAGAAAGTAGAATATTACAGGAAAAAAACATGACATTAATTGGATTTCAAGGAGAACATGGCGCGTATAGTGAATCTGCTGCAATGTTATATGATAGTTCTATGGTTCCGATTCCATGCAGCGAATTCACAGAAGTTTTTGAGGGCGTGAAAAAAAATCAACTTGATTATGGAATAGTTCCTGTGGAAAATTCGCTTGAAGGTGCGATTGTACAGGTAAATGACCTTTTTATAGATACTGATTTGAAGATAGTTGGAGAAATAAGCATACCGATACACCATAATTTACTTGCGCTTCCTGAAACAAATTATCAAGATATAACAGCTGTGTATTCGCATCCGCAGGCACTTGCGCAATGCCATGGATTCATTTCAAGAAACAATATTGAACCAAGGCCTTTTTACGATACTGCGGGTGCTGCGAAAATGCTTTCTGAAGAAAGAATGCACGGCGCAGCAGCAATTGCAAGCAATCTTTGCGCAGAACTTTATAATTTAGAGACAATAAAAGAGAATATTGAGGATCACGAGTCAAATTCTACGCGATTTGTAATAATTTCGCGCGAAGAAAACACAGGTAAAGGAAATAAATGTTCAATAGTATTTTCTACAAAACATGAAGCAGGGGCATTATTCCGAATGCTTAAAATTTTTTCAGATGCAAATATAAATCTAACACGTATAGAATCCAGAAAACTTCGGGGAGATCAACACAATTACGCATTTCTTTTGGATTTCCAAGGTTCAAATAGTAATGAAAAAGTGTGCAGTGCACTTAAGAAAGTAAAAACAGAAGCTGTGATGTACAAATTTTTAGGTTGTTATAAAGAAGAGAAAAAATAAATTTTTTTTTGAAAGAAACATTTATATAATTCAGTATATAAAAAGAATTATTTTTATTGAGGTGAAAATTTATGTACGGAGGAATATCCCCACAGGCATATGATAGAGCGATTACTGTTTTCAGTCCAGATGGTAGGCTTTTTCAGGTTGAATATGCAAAAGAAGCAGTAAAAAGAGGCGCAACAGCAGTAGGTATAATTGCAAAAGACAGTGTTGCTCTTATTGCACACAAAAGCACATATAGCAAACTAATTGTTTCTGATTCGCTTAGGAAAGTGTTTGATATAGATTCGCACATTGCATTTACAGCTTCAGGACTTATTGCAGATGCAAGAAAACTTGTTGATACTGGAAGAATAGAAGCGCAGAGACATAGGCTTACATATAATGAACCTGCACCAGTGGAAACAATTGCAAGAAATATATGCGATCTTATGCAGATATATACTCAATATGGAGGGATAAGGCCATTCGGAGTTTCGCTTCTTATTGCTGGGTATGACCATGAACCTCTGCTTTATGAGGCAGAACCTTCAGGAGCAATGACTGGATTTAAAGCAGATTCTATAGGAAATGGCAAAAAAGAGGTTGATGAAATTTTAGAAAAAGGGTATCGGGAAAACATGCCATTAGATGATGCAATTTCACTTGCACTTAATGCGCTGAAAAAAACAAGCGAAGAAAAAGTCCAGTCCGAAAATGTTGAAGTTTCTTATATAGAAGACAGAAATAAGAAATTCATCACTATGAACGAGAAAGAAATCCTTAAATTTTTAAAATAAATTTATTTATTGGAAATAGTATAATTATGTCCGTCGTTCATAATTCTTATAGTATTAGTAGTATTTTTGCTTTTGTCGAATGTTTTATAGTATTTTATTCCTCTCATTCTAAGTTTTTCTTCTATTATATAGCGTACATTATCCGGGTCTGAATAGGAACCAGTAATTATTCCGGTTTCTGGTGCAACCTTTAACAAAAAGAGATCTATTTTTGACGTTCCGCTATAAAGCCCGTAATTTGGAATGTGAAGTATTTTGCAGCTTAAATTTATATCTGAATTAACAAGACTATTCTGTACATTATAAGCCGCATCCCCCATAGTTATAAGGCAAAAGTTTTTATCTGTTATTTTGAAGATTATACCATCATTATCTATCTGAGAAAAGCGTCCTTTTTCTTTTGGATTAAGAATTTGGAAACATATACCATTGAGACAAAATTGATCAAGATATTTTGCAACAATAATTTTTTTACTTTTGCTTTTTGCTTTATTAACTAAAGCTAAATAAACAGAATCACCGCCGCTATCATTATTCCACATGAACTGTTCTACTTCAATATTATCCAAAATTGTGTTCATTCCACCATAATTTCCCGGACGCGCATGAGTAGAAACCAAAAGTTCTATATCATCTACCCCGTTGCTTTTTAGAAAATTTACTAAATCTATTGAAGTTTGTGCAGAACCTGAATCTATCAAAATGTCAGCATCGCCTTTTTTTATTAGAATGGCTTCACTATGTTCATTTTTGAAGGAGGTATTAATAAAAAATATAAATAGTGGTTTGTTAAATTCGAATTTGTAATCTGGAACTGTTTTATTAAAAGGAGTTATGTTACCGGCATTTAGAGTAATATTCTCGCCGGTTATTAGTATTTCTTTGTCTTCGAGTATAATTACCGGACTAATATTCCGGTTTATTACAATATTAGTTTGATTGTTTGATAGAGATTGACTCGCGCATCCTAAAAAAAGGATTAGCATAAACAACAAAAATAAATGCGTTTTTTTTAACATGACATAATTCTGTATAAAAAATTTATAAACTTTGCTATAATAGTTCTCCTCGCGCTTGTTCTAACTGTATACGTGCAATATCCTGCTTTCTTCGAAATTCAGGAAGCAATGCGTTTGAAAATTTTAGTGGAAGAAGTTCATCATATATTTTTTCCATTATTGAAAAATAATATTCCGCATCTTCTTTCTTTTTTTTTCTTAATGATTCGTACATTTCACGCTTAAACTCACCTATCGCATCTAAAAGACCGTTCAAATATGCTTCTGGAGTTACCCCAAGCTCTGTGTTCGTAGGGAGTTCTTTTTTTTTTATTGCGAAAAAAAGTAATTTGGCTTCTGTATATTCTTGCATTACATGATTCATATCTATTCCGTGTGCCTGCGCTTTTTTTGAAAGCGTTTCAATTTGAATTTCTGCGTTTTCAAGAAGAGATTTTGCCGCACTTATATTCTTAGCATGCATTTCCTTTATTGCATTTGAAGTAACACGCACAATTTCGCGATTCTTTTTTATAAACTCGTCTAATACTGCTTCTTTTTTTATTAAATTTTTTTCTATTTCTTCTATATTAAGCATAATTTCACCATATCATATTTGAAGTTAATTTAACTAAATATATGCGGGCTTTTAAATTTATATGTAATGTTCGTGCAACAGTAATTCCGAGCATCTTCTACAACTAAACCATTCGCGCGAACC
>DYTL01000012.1 GCA_020726005.1 Microcaldota archaeon
TTCGGCCTTGTAAAAACTGGTCAAGAATTAACAAGGCCGTTGTATTTTTTATAATCTATACAAAAGATTAGTAAATATAATGTTTTTGGTTCGCGTGAATGGTTTAGTTGTAGAAGATGTTCGGAATTACTGAGTATACTGAATATGAAAACAATAAAAATTGTTTTATTTAAGAGTAGAGATTTTACTAATCAGAAAGTCAAAAGAAATAGAGGAATAAAAATTGATTTTTATGGAAAATGCACATTGGGCGGAACGACTTGCGAAAGAAATTATTGCAAATAAAAAACCTCCATTCGTAATTGGTTCAGGAATTACTACTTCAGGTCCAGCGCACCTTGGAACATTGTGCGAATTTCTTTATCCATCTAAGGTAAGAGATGTACTCACACAAAAAGGATACGAAACGAAATTTTATTTTATTGCAGATATATTAGATGCGTTTGATTCCATTCCAGCAATTATGCAGCAATACGAAAAACAACTTATTCCATATCTTGGAAAACCGCTTGCTTTTGTTCCTGACCTTACTGGACAATTTAAAAGTTTTGGAGATTATTTTCTTGAAGAAGTAAAAGAAATAATGAAGAAGTTTGAAATTGCATGTGAATTTATAAGAATGAATGATTTTTATGCATCAGGAAAACCAGATAAATATGCAAAATTTTTCTTGGAAAATGAATTACAAGCGCGTGAAATTATTGAACGTTCAAGTTGGCGAGTTGAAAAAAAAGATTGGAGTGTAATAATGCCAATATGTTCACAATGTGGAAAAATAGCAACAACGCGTGTGCTTTCACATGACAGTGAAAATTATGAATATTTATGCGATAAGAATGTTGGATATACTAAAGGTTGTGGTTTTACAGGTAAAAATTCTATTTATAATCATAGGTATAAAATAACTTGGAGATTAGATTGGCCTATGCGTCAGGATTTATTAGGGGTAAGTTGTGAAGGAGCAGGTATAGATCATTTTATAAAAGGAGGAAGTAGAGATACGCTTGAAGCGGTTTTTAAAGAAATGTTCAAAAAAGAGCCGAGTATTGGATATACATTTGGATTTATACTTTTTAATGGAAAAAAATATTCTAAAAGTAAAGGAGTTGGAATGAATATAACTGATTTAATAGCTTTACTACCCACTGAAGTAATAACATTTATACTAACGCGTCCGGATTTAGAAGAAAATAAAGATATTCGTTTAACAAGAGAAAATATGTTAAAACTAGTTGAGGAATACGAACAAAGCCAAAGATTTGCTGAAAAGAATTTTGAGATATTAGACAAAGCAGAAAGAAAAAGAGCGCTTGCGTATTTGCTCTCTGGAAAACGACATTGGAAAGTATTATTTCGTGATGTACTTATATATTATTCAGTTTATTTGGATTGGGAAAAAACTAGTAATGTACTTGGAGATAAGGAAGGTATATTTTATCTAAAATCATATGTAGAAGAATGGATAAAAAAAGATTTTATACCTGACGAATTCAATTTTAAATACATACCTAAAAAAGCAGAAGGAATAGTAAAAGAATTTTTTACTTCACTTCCTGAAAATGCAGATGCACTTTCAATTCATAATGCGGTTTTTAGTTTTGCAAAAGAAAAAGAAATCGCTCCTTCCGAATTCTTTAAACAAATTTACTTTACACTTATTAGAAAAGAAAATGGGCCGCGCTTAGGAAAATTGATTTACGTGCTTGGTATTGACAAAATAAAAAAGGATATTTTATAAAAACTAATCTTGAATGTAGTAGTTTTTAGTAGTAAGAAGGTTTAAATTCTTTTAGATGTATTATATTCTATGTGATATTATGAATGTACCACGTATAATAATAATCGCTCCTAAGTCCATCGAATCATATGCAAAAAAAATATACATACCGGCAGCAAAAAAGCTTAAAGGTACATGCGATCCTGATTCTTATGACAAACGTTTAGAAGATACAAAAAGAAATAAATATGTAATGGAACAATTCTATAAAGCGTTACTCGAACCAAATAGATTTGAGGAAAGGGATATAGGCAATGCAACTAAACTTAAGGAGTGGAAAAGCAAGTATTCTACATTTCCGGATGATGGCAAACTTTTCCTATCAATGAGTGGTGGAGGAATCAAACTATTTGCTTTTATGGCATTTTTAGAAACGCTCAGAAAATATAAGATCCCGATCTATGCTTATTCCGGAGTTTCCGCAGGTGCGATTGCAACTCTTTTTGATAGAGTGGGCATGAACTATTCCACGATATGGAATGTAATGAATAAGGATTTATGCTACGCATTAATGTTGTGCCCGAGTTTTAATCTTGTTCGGGGACTTCTAAAGGGAAAACGAATAATTAACTTTTTAGATATGGCACTTCCACAGAATCTTAAACTCTATAATGATATAAAAAATTTTTATACAACTATTGTAGTAGCTAATGTAATCATAGATGATCATTTTTTAAGTTTCGAAAATGTAATTTTATCCTCAAATGGTGGTTCCGGGGATATGGAGATATGTAAAGGGATTTTTAGTAGTATGTGCCTTCCTTTTTTTCAAAGTCTAAAAATTCCACCAGATATAACGCTTAATTCTATACGAAGAGAAAAGGATACAATTAAGTATATAGATGTATCAACCACTCCAAGTACATTTAGTATAGATGGAGGTTATATTAAGAATTATCCTGTAGATGCATTTTGGGGTTTAATTGATCCATATAAAGATGTAGTATTAAATGTTATAGCTGATCATCCAGGAAAACAAATAATTAAAGATAATCTGTGGTATAAACTTTTACTTATGCTACCTGAGATGCAAAAAAATAGTGAATTAAGAAAAATTATGGAATTTTGGAAAGATGGAAATATAATAACTTGCTCAATTATGAATAATATACCAAATAAAGAAGAGATAAAAGGAATAGGTCTTTTTGATTTTGATCAAATTCCACTTATGATACAGGCTGGACAAGAAAGTGCCAGAAACTTTTTAAAAATAATAAATATAGAAAAATAAAAGAGTTTTAATAAATTTTTTTGCGAAAAAATTTATCAAGCAAGAACTTCAAGATCTCCTGCAAAGAAGCGGTTTGCGCTTGATTCATCTTCGTCCTGACTTCTAGTTCCTCCTATTGAGGCACCTTTTACGCCTGTGACGATTGCGACTATTTCAAGCTTTCCATCGTAATTCTGGAGTATTCTTGCACCCCATTTTACGTTTGCTTCTGCATCCATTTTTTCAGTAATGATTTCGCCTGCTTTAATTGCATCGCCAAGAGTAAGATCACTTCCTCCTGAAATATGGATGAGCGCTCCTTTTGCACCTTCAAATTCAACATCAAGTAATCTGTTCTTGATAACTCCCTCAGCAGCTGCACGTACTTTATCTGTGCTTTTTCCTTCACCTACAGCTATGAAACCAACTCCACCGCCTTGCATAATTGCGCGAACATCCGCAAAATCAATGTTGATAAGCGAAGGCTGAGTAATAGTCCAAACAAGTCCGCTAATCGCCCTTGAAAGAATTTCATCTGCTACTGCGAATGCTTCCTGCATCGGAAGATTCGGAACAAGTTGCACAAGTCTATTATTATCAAGGATAATTACTGAATCACAACTCTTTTTGAGTAATACGATACTTTCATCTGCCCTTTTCTTTCTTGCCCTTTCAAGTGCAAATGGATAAGTAACCATTGCAACAACAATTGCGCCCTGCTCCTTTGCTATTTGAGCAACTATTGGTGCAGCACCACCCCCAGTACCACCGCCCATACCTGCACATATAAATACTAAATGTGCTCCGTCAACTTCCTTTTCAATGAGCGCGCGGTCTATTTCAGCAGCTTTTGCCGCAATTTCTGGAAAGCCTCCTGCACCAAGACCCTTGGTTATTGTTTTTCCAATAAGCACTTTTTTTGCTTTTTCGTGCATTATATTGAGGTGTTGCCTATCGGTATTTATAGCAACAAGTTCGCTGCCTTTTACTCCGCTCTTAATAAGTCTATTTATGGTGTTATTGCCACCCCCACCTACACCGACCGTTACTATTTTAATTTGATCTAAATTATCTGATTCTACAGACAAGCTTTCGCTCGCGCTATTTCCCATTACTGATTTTACAATGTCTTCCATTTTAATCACCTGGTTTGCCTTAACTTAAAAATTAAATACTGTATTTAAATAGATTAATGTTTACGTCATAATGTTATCTTAATATTCTTTTAATTTTTATAACAAAAATGCGTATCTCATAGAATAATTATTTAAATGTATTTACTAAATACATTTATGGTAAAAGTAATAACAATTCGCGATGATGTATATGCAAGCCTTTACAAGATAAAGCGCACGAAAAATATGAGTTTTTCAGAAGCAATTGAATATTTAGTTTCTCTTGAAAACCAGAGAAAAGGAAAAAGAACAGATATGTTTGTGCTTGCAGGTTCATTTTCCAAAAATGAGATAAACTACAGACTACTTGACAAACTGAAAAGGGGTTTATAATGATGGATACAAAAATTTGCATTTCTACAGAAGTAATTTTTGATTTTTTTATTGGAGAAGAAACAGCAATACAGAAAATAAAATTTTATTCCAATGAGAATTTATGTTTAACTTCGTTTACGCTTTTTGAGCTTAGGTGTGTTGTAGAAAAACAAGAAGTGATTTCTGAATTATTAGGTTATTTTAGTATTTTAGATTTTGATTCTCGCGCGGCTGAAATCGCAGCGCGTATAATCCGCGATGATTTGCATCGCAGTGCAAGCAGAAACACAAAAACAGTAATAAACGCGGCGACGTGTATATCAAACAATTCGCTCCTTTTTACGAAAGATAGGGCGAGTTTTGAAGGAATAAGAGATTTAAAACTTGTTTGAAAAACTATCGAAATTCATTGTTTATAGCAAAACATAAAGTATTCATTTATGTGCAAATAATTGCACGCACGGAGATAGAAACGCGTTTTGTTAGTTTATGATTTTCTCAACCAAAAGCGCGTACACGGGTCTTGAAATCATAAATCCGAGCAGCGAACCGATAATTGTGGAAAGCGCAAATCCTATAATTTCAACCATACCACTAAAGAGCAACGGCATCATCGCAACAATTGCAATTATTACGCTTGTGGTTATAATATTAAATGCATGATTAAGTCGTTCTTCATTATTTTTACCAGTTTTTCTGATAAGTTCGTCAGTAATAACAATCTGGGAATCAACACCTACTCCTATAGCCGCGAGTATTCCTGCCATCGTTGCAAGGTCTATAGTAAATGACCCGAGAAGGGAAATTAAAATAACAAGCTCTGAAATACTAACTGCAAGTATCGGTGTAATTATTTTTAGGCGCATATATCTTATCGAAACAAAAAGAGCGATTGCAGAAATGGATGCAAGAATACCAAAAAGGCTAAGTTGGAGGAATTGTTCACCTAGAGGCGCGGGAATAGAAGTTCTACTTCCTAATGAAATTTGAACAGGAAGCGAACCTCCTTTAAGAATAGAAGTTATTCTTTTTACTTCTTCATGCGCACTCGTTTTTTCGCCTTGCGATGAACCACTGATTGAATAATAATATGAAGGTAGTCCTTCAGTAACACTAGGGGAAAGAAACGGCGCTGAAAGAAGACCTATCGCTTCCCAGCGTTCTATAACTTTGTTTTTTCCGTCCGTAGAAGCACGAAAAATAGGTCTGATATCTTGCACTTCACTTAAATTAAAGCCCATAGATTTTATTTTTTCTTTTGTTGCATTATCTAAATTTTTAGAAACCAATGCTTTTGTTTCATTCCCAAAACGATTTGCTGAAATATTGAAATTAAAATTATCCAAAATATAAAGAGGGATGTCCGCACCTTCAAGTTTCAAGGACTTTAAAGCAGCTTCGGTAATGTCTTTGTCTGATATTGTTTTATCTGCTTTTAAATCTTCGGTTGAAATAAATATTACAATATTTTTTGGCCTATCTAAAAACATATATAATGGATAATTAGCTTTTCCTTTTGAAATGTTCGCGAATTTATCCGCACCTATTTTGGTTACTGAAAATCCAACTCCCCAATCTGCATCACGTAGTTGTGAAACAGGAATTGAATAAATAGTACCGGGAAGAATATCCTCGCCGCTTAGTGCGATTTTTCCATCAGTTATTCCTTGAAAAACACCTTGATGGCTTAGAACATCTTCAATGCTTTTTATGAGCGCTTCGTTCGTTCCTGGTATTTCCACATCTATTTGGGACATTCCAATTGCACGTACTTTAACTTCAGTAAGTCCAAGAACCGATGCGCGATTCTTTATTATTTGAAGCATTTCATTCATTGTTTGCTCATTTACAGCTTTTTCTAAAATAATCGGAATTCTTGTACCTCCTGAAAAATCTATACCAAATTTCATTCCATTTATCATGATGTTGGTGATTGAAAGCAAAAGCAACAACGCAAGTGCAAGAAACCTTGTGTTCTTGCTTTTCCAAATAGTGGAAAGTATACCAAACATAAGAAAAGCAAGAAGAAGTATAAGACCTGCATATTTTGAATAAAAAAATACAGCTCCTGCGAAGAGCGCGAAAAGCATAAGCAATATAATATTTTTGGAGTCCTTCAATAAATCATTTAGCATAGTTTTCCCTTTCGGTGTACCTAAGAAGAATTACAGCGTTGATTCCCCATGTTGCAAACAAATCACCAACCAATCCGGCAAGCGCAACTGCAGAAATTTCGGAATATATTGAAATGTGAGTATATATACCTATTATATAAAGTATAAAAAATGAGAAAATAGCAGTTATGCTCATCGTCATTCCGGTTTTCATTGCATTAAATGCTTTTTCTCTTGAATTTCCTGTGCGTCTGAGCATTCTCATTGTAAGAAGAATATCAGTATCAAGTGAGAAACCTAAAATCATGAGCAGTGCGGCAAAAGAAGCAAGAGTAAACGGTATTCCAAAAAGACCCATTGCGCCTAGTGCAATAATCATATCTGACATTGCGCCGATTATTACAGCTAAACTCGGTACTAATGTACGGAAAAATATAAATACGAAAATCATACAAAGAATACTGGAAAGAATTGCAACTTTTATTGCATTTTCTATAAAATGCGCGCTCAATGCAGGACTTATACTTTGGATACTAAATGAGGAATATTGTACGTGTTTATGTAGAGTTTCCGAAATTGACGCTTTGTAGTTGTCATAAACCACACGGTATGTAGATAATACTTCTGATTTGAGTGTGTTAAGGTTTTCTATGCTATCGGCATTTTGCGTTTTTTTGGCAAGCGCAAACAATGCATTCGATATATTATTCAAATTTTTTCTCTCTTGAAGATATTTGTCAAAAAATGATGAATTAGCGTTGGATTGGGATTCAAGGAATGCAACTTCTTCTAATTTAGAATTAAATTCGTTTTTAAGACGTTCAGCATTTATTAAATTCGGATTTTGAGAAATTTCTATTTCCGCCTTTTCACCGAATGTTGTGTTGTAAACTGTAACAGTCCCATTTATACCATCTTTTTCCAAGCTGTTTTTTAGCTCATTAGCATTTATTGATTTTTGCAAATCTAAAATTATAAGTGTTCCCCCAGTGAAATCTACCCCTAATTTTATTTGAGGTATAAAATAGATCGCAACGATCAACAAAATAAGCGGAAAAACGATTAGTTTTCTGTAATCGCCTTCGTAAATATTCGGAACCATTTTTTATCCGTAACCTAAAATTATCTTACCTTTATCGCAAATTTGCCAGGCGCATTAATTTCCGCTATTTTCGCGATTTCGCTTTTTTCTACGTTAAGTATAATTATCTCACCAGAATATTTTTCTGTGATATCTGTCCCTTGACATTTTGGACAGATTTTCTCATCATTAAGAATCATTCTACAATTTCTGCAAGCATGCATACAATCACGTGTTTCCGAGTTTTTTTACTTTCTTTTTGTCTTCTTCCTCAAACCACTCAGATTTTCCAAGCCCACCAGCTCTCATAGTCAATCCAATTTTAGTGTCATTTGTAGAGGATTTAATGCTTATTGTGGATATTTTAAGAAGTGCAGTATCTCCTTTTTTTATAGTTTTCTTCCCACGCGAAGAAAGATTTTTATTTTTCTTATCATAGAAAAATTTTTCTCCGGAAATCTGAGAAACATGTAAAAGTCCATCAAGCGGACCTATATTTGCGAACGCCCCGAATTCCACTATTTCTTTTATTTCTGATTCAAAAACCTCGTTAACCGAAGCATTAAAAACAAGGGCATTAAATTTAATATTATAATAAATGTTCGGATCTCCGGGAACAATAATTCCAGGGCTTGCGATTTCAATTTCACCCACACTAATTACAAAACCTATATCCTTATATATTCTTCTTTCATAAGTATCTCTTAAAACTTTTTTTGCAGCATCTACGATATTCATAGCTAACATGTTTGGATGAATGCGAATTTTCTCCTCTATATTCATGGAATAGTACATAGTTATGTCACTTAAACTTTTTTTAATAAAAACCAAGGCTAACTTTTTTTATAAAATTTTTTGAGTATTATATTTGTTTATAGCAATAGAATTTAAATATATAAGTTTTTTGATTGATTGCGTAGTGAATTCTAAATCTAACTAAAGATGACAAAACCATTTTTTTATGTGAGTCGGAAAAAATCTTCCTGTAAGTATGTATGCAATATCAAACGATATAAGCGCAATGAAATAAGTCCAATTTACAAAAATACCAAAAATGAACATCGCGATTTTCAACCATAATCTGAGATCGCTATATCTATTTTCAAAAAAATTGGTTTCGTCCATCACCGCAAAAAATAAAATAAGTAAGAAATCTGTTAATATGAATTCACCGTTGTTTATTCCAAATATGACTATGAACACAAGAGCAGTGAAAAGACCAATAAAATGACTAAATTTATCTATTTTTCCAGTTATCATTTGCGCAACTATAATACCAAACCACAACGTCGGGAATGTGGAAAATGAAATTATGCTTCCTATAAGCAACCCATATGATATTGCAAAAAAATATTTTATCTTAAATCTACCTTCAAGAGCATCCTCTATTTCATCAACGATTTTCACAAATACTGCGGTAATTGCCGCAATAAAATAAAATATCATAATTTCAATCCTGCTATTAACATTGGAAATGCAATTGTTGCTTCAGCATCAACAGTTACATGATTTGCATTTTCTTTTAATTTACCCCAGCTTATCGCTTCTGTGCTTCGTGCACCGCTCAAACTTCCATCCCATAGCTGTGCAGTTGTAATATATACTGCATAATCAAAACCACCGCGCAATATATTTATTCCTATTGCATAATGCTTGGAAATTCCACCACCTAAAATTATACCTCCGGTTTTTTCTGCATCAAGAGTAATTGATGCAAGATTGTTCATATCTTTTGTAACGTCTATTCCAAAATCCTTTCTTTTCTGCTTAAAGAAATAGGTCTGAAGTCCTATTGCGCCATCAGTTATACCTGGGCAAAAAACCGGAATTTTATTTTTTGCGCACCAATATAGAAATGATTTTTCATTGTTTAAACTTACGCCCATTTCATAAGTAAGTTCGCTTGGGCTTATTATCTTTTTTTCTGCCCAAAGTTTCTCAAAAATAGGAATTATTTTTTTTTCAAAAATAACATAATTTTCATTAGGTATGAGTATATTCCCTATACGATTTATTCCTTTGTTGTGCAATTCAGTATCATTCATAACAAAATCGCCTAAGGTATATCTACAGCAAGTACGCATAAAATCATGTTCTAATGCTCCTGCCGTGGTTATAATTATATCTATATATTTTTTTTTGCAAAGCCCTGTAAAAAGCCCTCTAAGTCCTGAAGCAACCATATTAGCAGTGAATGTAAAATAAATTGTTGCTTTTTCTCTTTTCATTTTATTTATAAGTTTTATTGCATTAGAAAGTTTTGAGGCTTGAAAACCAACACTAGCAAATGTTGAAATAAGTTTTTCATTGTTTTTAATATTCTCAATTGAAATGTCTTCTATGTCCATGTTAGTGGATAGGTATTAATACTTATAAATAGTTTAGCTCGCGCTCGCTCATTAAAAAATTAAAAAAAAAGAAAAAATTTGGTCGTAGGTTTTTGATTAAACTTTTTTTGAAAAAATTTATTGCGAGCACTTACCATAAAGCGTTTTATCTCCGCTTTGAGTTAAACCGCTTGCATCACCACTAGTATAGGTAAATATAACTTTGTTGACTTGATATGTGTCGCCAGGTTTAAGATCTGTACAAGGACTGTTTTGACCCCCAGTTACTACTCTTACTTCTCCAGCAGCAAACGAAACATTATTCAGAGTGGTGTTTATAGGTTGTCCATCAAACGTTATGTTTGTTAAATTTATTTTAGTAGCAAGCCTATTTTCCATTTGAAGTTGGATAGTTGTATCTGTTATTTTTACACTCTGAAGTGCAAATGGTTGTGTACCCTGCCAATATGCTTTACTTTGTTGTTCTAATCCTGCACCACTAAAACCAGTAAATTGTCCTAAAAGTCCGATAACTATAAGGGCAACTACAAGAACTACGGCAAGGATTACTAAATATTCTGTTGAACCTTGTCCTTTCATTTAAATCACCTTACAGAAAAATAGAGGAGAAGTATTAAAAAGGTTTTCTTTTAAAACCGAAAGAAAAATTAAAAAAAAAAAGAAAAAATTTGGTCGTAGGTTTTTGATTAAACTTTTTTTGAAAAAATTTATTGCGAGCACTTACCATAAAGCGTTTTATCTCCGCTTTGAGTTAAACCTGTTGCACCACCACTAGTATAGGTAAATATAACTTTGTTGACTTGATATGTGTCGCCAGGATTACGTCCTGTACAAGGACTATTATTAACCCCATATACTACTTTTACTTGTCCTGCAGCAAACGGGGTAACCGGAAAGGGTACATTAGTTGTGTTTATAGTTTGTCCATCAAACGTTATGTTTGTTAAATTTATTTTAGTAGCAAGCCTATTTTCCATTTGAAGTTGGATAGTTGTATCTGTTATTTTTACACTCTGAAGTGCAAATGGTTGTGTACCCTGCCAATATGCTTTACTTTGTTGTTCTAATCCTGCACCACTAAAACCAGTAAATTGTCCTAAAAGTCCGATAACTATAAGGGCAACTACAAGAACTACGGCAAGGATTACTAAATATTCTGTTGAACCTTGTCCTTTCATTTAAATCACCTTACAGAAAAATAGAGGAGAAGTATTAAAAAGGTTTCCTTCGCTCCCATCGAGATTTGAACTCGAGTTCTCGGAATTCTCCAATACGCAAATGTATACCTAATTTTTGCGCATCGTGTGAGAGTCCGATGTCCTTTATGCGGGCGTTTGAACACGTACTTAAAATATTTCGTTGACAGTTCACGAAAATTTAATTTTTCTCTGAAAAATAAAACCTTCAAACGCCCTTGACCGGGCTAGACTATAGGAGCTTAAGCTAGATAGTTTAGCAATTATTCGTTTTTAGTATGTACCTATTTATATTTTTCTCTTTATATTACTCTTTTATTAATTTTTTTTAGAAAAAAATTATTATAAAGGAAATTTGAGGAAATATGAAATGTATATACGAGATAAATATGGACCTGAATACGTAATTGAGGTTTATGAGCAAAAAACAGGAATGCAGGGAATTTTAGTAATAGATAATACTGCAAGAGGAATTGGAAAAGGCGGAATAAGATTCGTTCCAGATATTACTACTAATGAAGTTATGGAACTTGCACGCACAATGACCTGGAAAAATGCATTAGCAGATATTCCATTCGGTGGTGCGAAATCAGGAATAAAAGGAGATCCGAAAAAAGTAAATAAAGAAGAATATGTACGCGCATTCGCTAATGCAATAAAACAATATGTTCCTAATAAATATATTGCAGGCCCAGATATAAATATGACTGAAAAAGAAATGGCAATTTTCGTAGATGAAATCGGAGATGATAATGCAGCAACAGGAAAACCATTTTCAATGAACGGATTACCGCAT
The DNA here is from genome assembly GCA_020726005.1 of Microcaldota archaeon. Taxonomy (GTDB): domain Archaea; phylum Micrarchaeota; class Micrarchaeia; order Anstonellales; family Bilamarchaeaceae; genus JAHJBR01. The sequence goes on from DYTL01000012.1 coordinate 12,013, forward strand.
GAGTTGGGAAGCACCGGCTTTGGAGTAGTAAAATCTACAGAAGTTGCTGCGGAATTTTCAAAGCGTGATATTAATGGTGCAACAATTGCGATAGAAGGATTTGGAAATGTTGGAACTTTTGTAATGAAATTTCTTACGGAAAAAGGTGCGAAGGTTGTTGCAGTTTCAGATTCCAAAGGAACGATTTATAACAATAACGGATTGGATTACAAAAAACTCATAGAAGCTAAAGCAACAAAAAATAGTGTAATCCATTATCAAAACGGGAAGATTCTTACTGCGGAAGCTCTTTTTGAATTAAAAGTAGATATACTTATTCCGGGTGCAAGACCGAATGTAATTACTAAGGCAAACATAAACAATGTAAAAGCAAAAATAATTGTAGAAGCTGCAAATATTCCTATTGCTCCTCAAATTGAACAATCTCTTGCAAAAAAAGGAGTCCTTATAATTCCAGATTTCATCGCAAATGCTGGTGGAGTAATAAGCTCATATGCAGAATTGCGTGGATTTGATGAAAAAGAAATGTTCACGCTTGTAGAAAACAAAATAGTAAAAAATACTAAACTTGCGCTTGAAAAAATGAACGGTAATGATGTGCGCACAGCAGGAGAAACAATTGCAAAAGAAAGAGTTGAAGATGCGATGAGAAATCGCGGAAAACTACATTAAAATGATTGCAATTTCGCGTTAGTTCTATTTAAAAGGAAATTAACACACTCTTCCTTTTCTCCTTTTTTCTTATTCCATTTGGCAACTATTTTTTTATATTCTAAAACTTGTTTTTTGTATTTTTCTAAATCAGAATCCGGTCCCTTCAATTTAAAAAAAAATTCGGATGCACAGGGACATCTTGTCCGTTTAGCTATTTTTCCTGCGAAATTATGAGGATAGAGCTTGCATACGAGCGGCGCGAACTTATGTATTTTACACTTATTTTTTTCAAGAAAAATACAAGGATGTGATTTCAATGCAAGTATGTAATCATATCTTAAATTTCTTTCATAACATTCAAGTATTGTATCATTATCAAAATTCAATAAATTGAGCGACTCAAGCGTTGCGATTTCTTCGAACATTCTTCTAGTTTTCTTTATTATTCTCTGTATGTCAAAAGAAGTTACGCTTATTAAATAGTCTTTACAGCATGACGCATTACATAATATACACGGATTGAACATAATTTGTTTATGTAGGTAAGAATTAAAATCTAATCGTAGAAACGTTGTCTATGAAATCAAAAATTTTGTTTACAATTGGTCCCGCATGTTTTGATAAAAACATTTTTTCAGAATTAGCTTCGCATGCTAACGGAGTACGATTAAACTCTGCGCATGGAACTATTGAAGATCATGAAAAACTAATTCAATTAATAAGGAAAAATTCCGATATTCCAATAGTGTTTGATATAAAAGGTCCTGAATTAAGAATCGCGCTTACTCAACCACTTGAAATAAAATCTGGTGAAATTTTTGAACTCGGTTTTTCCGGGACAAATTCTTTTTTATATAATTTTTCAAACGAAGCAGAAAAGGGAGATATAATTTTTTTTGATGATGGAAAATTAGAAACAGAAATAATTTCGCTTAATAGTAAAAAAATAATTATGCGCGCAAAGAATTCGCATTTGCTTAAAAATGGAAAGAATGCACACGTTCCAAAAAAGAAATTCGCGATTCCGGCTCTTTCCAAAAAAGATTTAGATGAATTAAAACTTATAAATAAATTCAATATTGAATATGTTGCACTTTCATTTACTCGCAACGCATCGGATGTAAAAAATCTTAGGAAATTAATTAATCCTGAAATCGCAGTAATTGCGAAAATAGAAAACCAAGAAGGATTGAATAACATAGAAGAAATAATAAACGAAGCTGATGGTGCGATGGTTGCGCGCGGTGATTTAGCTTTAGATATAGGTTTAGAAAAAGTTCCGTTTGCGCAAAAAGAAATAATTCGTAAATGCAATAATAAGGGTAAACTTGCTATAACTGCAACACAAGTACTTGAAACGATGATTACTAATTCATATCCAACGCGCGCTGAAGTAAGCGATATAGCTAATGCAATTTTAGATGGCAGCGATGCGATAATGCTTTCAGGAGAAACCGCAATTGGAAAGTTTCCTTTAAATGCAATTGAAACGATTATGCGCGTTGCAGGAGAAATAGAAAATTATACGATTTCCAATGTTAATCAAAATATATATGAAGGCATATCTGATGCAATAAGTAAATCAATTTATACATTAGCCAAAATAATGCCATTAAACGCAATAGTTAGTATGACCCGTTCTGGATATACTGCGCGCACAATTTCGCGTTTTAGACTCGCAACCAAAGTAATTGCAGTTACACCTAGTGAAATAGTAAAAAAACAACTTGGACTTTATTTCGGCATATACGCAATTCGCATTCCAAAATTCCCTGAATCAAGAATATTTCCCTCACTTGCCGAATTTCTTTGTTCGCAAAAAATACTGAAAAAAGAAGATACTGTGCTCTTTACCGCAGGCATAAGAACAAAGAAAAAGCACGTAAGCAATCTTATTGAAGTGCATAAAATAAAAGAGTTAATTGCTTTTGTTTAATTAATAAATATTTTCAACGTTTGCTTCACAGATATATTATTAGAACGATAAATATAAAAATGTTGTAGTACATGTATTTAATATGCCATTTAAGATTATTCACGCAAGACAAACACCAATTAACAAAGAAAACGTGCGTTGGCCTGACTTATCCCAAAAAAGAGAAATCTTCAGTGGTAACTTACCATATGCTTTTTGAACAAATGAAAAACATGGACTATCTTTTATTAACAAAATTTAAAAAATTACCTCGAACTTTAAACCGATTAAACGTCGATTATTTGATGTAAAAAGGTGTTGTGCTTAATG
>DYTL01000013.1 GCA_020726005.1 Microcaldota archaeon
ATACTACAAAGAATAAAAAAATTAATTTTAAATTATTCATAAAAAATAGTAAATCCGCAAGTAAATAAAAACCTTCCGATTTTGAAATTATATAAATTCGCTAAAAAATGCGAAAAATAGTTTAATTATAAAACCAATATAATGTTTGGTTCGCGCGAATGGTTTAGTTGTAGAAGATGTTCGGAATTACTGTTTAAAGTAAGATTCTGGAAAAAACCACCATTTTCAAATTATAGGTATGAAGAAGCTATAAACCTGATAAAAAAATTTGGTAGAATAAATACTGAAAACTATGCAAAAAGATTTAAAATAACTGATAGAACGGCCAGATTAGATCTTAAGTATTTATAAGGCGAAGGGTTTTTGAAAAAGGAAAAATTCGGAAGGAGAATATTTTATAAAATGAAAGAATAATCGCAAAATTTTAAGTTTCTATTTGGAAAGCAAAACCAAAATGCTTCCATTTTGGGAAAGAAATTCAAGTTTATAACCCGCACCACCGGAATAGTTGCGCGTACTATTGAACGGAAATCGAGTAATTTGAGAAATTTGACTCCCATCATTCATTACAAACATTACTTCTCCACCATTTCCAAGTTTTCCAAAATAAAGGGTTTTCACTTGCGCAGGAAGAATAAATTCTACTTTGAGTGCGCTGCCATCGCCCATTGAACCTACTGAATTAGCTATTGATGCAAGCTTGGACGAAATGAAGAAGCTCTGACTGCTCGCCATATTAACATTCATTTCATTTGTTTTATAATGCATAAAAAGAATAAGTGGAATGAAAAGCAACATTATGAATCCAACTATCGCAAGCAGTTCTATACTAACCTGTCCTTTGATGAATCTCCATGGACTAATCCTAAAAACAATTTTATTGTTTTCAATTCCTTCAGAAAAGGGCGTACTCTCCTTAATGTTAACCTCAAGGCTTCCATGTATTTGTGGAGGTTCGGTCATTCTTCATCCTCAAGCGAGCGCTTTTTTTTCTTCATTTTTTCGCTCTTACATTTTTCTAACATTATTTTTAGTTCGCTGGAAAGTGCAGATGTAATATCATCTAAATTATATGCTTCGCACTTAAACGCGATATGTTTATTGTTAAGATAAAACTGCGCACGTGCTTCATATATACTTTTTCCTTTCTTTATATGGATTTCAACTTTCTCTATTTTAAGTGATTTATCAAATTTATTTACAATATTAAGTATGCTTTGTTTTATTTTACTATAGTAAATAAGTGTTTCTTTATTAAGTCCGCTTACAAGCACATCTTTTTCTTTAGTATAGAGTTTGCGTACGAGCCTAAATATATCTGTGGCTGCAAGTACGCCGATTGGTTTTTTATCAGCGATAACTATTACTGAAGAAATACCTTCATTTGCCATTTTCATCGCTGCTTCTCTGATAGTTTCGGTTTCCTCTATTGTAACAAAATTTTCTCTATAAACTTCGTCCACTTTTCTTGAATCAAAATTTTTTACTTCACTTATCATCTGATGGGATTGTCTTTCGTTTTGTTTTGTAAAAAGACCTACAAAATCAAAGGTTGAAATCGTTCCAACTATCTTGCCTTTCCTAGTTATAATTAAATGGTGTATCCCTGTTTTCTTCATTTCTGATTTTACATCAGCAATAGTTTGTCCTAATTCAACAGTGTATACAGGAAAGTTCATATATTGGTAAACCTGTGCGTGTGGAATGAGCTTTTTTGTATTGAGTTCCCTTAAAAGGTCTGTACGCGAAGTTATGCCAATTATTTTTCCTTTTGCATTCAAAACCGGAAGTGCTTTAAAATGTCCAGAAAGAAATGCATCTATACGTTCTGGAATGGTTGCACTTTCAGATATTGATGGACATTTTACGCATACGTTCTCGCATTTTACTTTGCTTGTATTCGCTATTCCCATTCTTATGTTTCTATCATCTATAAGGCCAAAAAGCAGATTATTCTTTGTAACAAAAACGGCGGTTCCTGTCTTCAATAACTCATCAATAGCTTTTGATAATGGTTGTGTTGCATCAAAAAGTTTCGGTTCCAATATGTCCATAATATCTACCTCAAAAAATTATTTTTTATTCTTGCTAGAACTGTCTGATTAATGCCACCTATTTCAATAGGTGGATACCGTCGGATTGGAATATGGGTTTTTTTGGTTGGCATTTTACCAACAATTCTTATTAAGTGTAGCGAAACCTCCAAATTTATTCAGAAATTAATCAAATGCTTTCACTTTTTAATGCAAATTCTGATTTTGAAAATTTTGACCGATAATATTATAAACAGAATATTTTAAAATTCGAGTATGTTAGAGGAAGATATAGAAAAAATGATTCTCAAACCAACATGGAAAGAAATGTTATTGGAAATGATAGCTACTGAGCGACTTGATCCGTGGAATATTGATATAACAATATTAGCAGATAATTTTCTTCATAGAGTAAGGAATATGAAAACGCTTGAATTGCATGTTCCTGCGAATTTGATAGTTGCGACCGCAATACTTTTGAAATACAAAAGCAATATACTTAAAATAATTGAGAATGTACCTGTTGAGGAAACTTGTATTGAAGAACCTTATACATCCGAAGAAATACCGAAACTTGAACTTGTTTCACGCATTCCTCCAAAAGGACCAATAACACTTGAGGATATAATTAAGGAAATGGAACGCGTAATGACTTATGATAATCCTACTGTACCGAAACCTAAAAAGATAGAAGAAATAATTACAATATTTACTCCAAAATTTGATATAGATGAACGCATGAGTATCGTTTTTACGCACCTGAAACAGAAAGCGGACAAAGAAGGATGGGTGATGTTTTCCGAATTGCTAAAAAATAAAAGCACTGAGGAGATAATAGATACTTTAATTCCGCTTCTTCATCTTTCGCAAAGGAAAATAGTGGATTTAAGACAAGATGATTTTTTTGGGGAGATATTTATTCGCTTGAATTAATCTAAACATATTTTTATTGCTTCGCTCAGTAAAAATAAAACATGCTCAAAACAATAGATAAATTTATTGGTTTTATATTTATTGCTATTGCAGGTATTGTGCCACGCGATGGAAAAATCAAAAAGGACGCAAATAAAATACTTGTGATAAGATTTTCCGGAATAGGGGAAACGCTGCTCGCTCTTCCTATGGTAAAAATTCTCAGGGAAAACGGATATTCAATAGATGGATTCGCGCTTAGAAATAGGGCAGGGGTTGTTTTCAAAAACTGCAGATTGTTTAAAAAGGTTTATGGATTCACAGATCTTCTAAATCTTTATCAAAAATACGATATCGCAATTGATTGCGAAGCATTCACTAATTTTTCCGCATTAGTAGCTAGATATTGTGCTAAAACTACAATTGGATTTGCAGGACTTGAAAGAAGCAAACTTTATGATTATAAGATAAATTACAATGATAAACAGCACGTTGTATATACCTTTTGCGATATGCTCGCGCCGCTTGGAATAAAAAATGTAAAAATTAGTGCGCTTGAACCCTTAGTGTACGAAAATAATACGCTTGAAAATGCGAAAAAGTTTATTAACCCATATAGAAAAGAATACAAAAAATTGATTGGTATTTATCCAAGTTCGGAAAAAACAGTTCCTGAAAGAAGATGGAAGAAATATCCAGAATTTATAGATGCGCTTTTGGAAAAATACAAAGATGCACTTGTTTTTATAACCGGTTCTGGAACAGAAGATGCACGCATATGTAAAGAAGTTACAAAAAATATAAAAAATAAGGAAAGATTGGTGAATACCTGCAATAAATTCTCGTTTAATGAATTCTGTTGTTTTGTAAAGCAGCTTAATCTATTCGTATCAAATGATAGTGGGCCAATGCACATTGCAGCAGCAATGGGAGTTCCTACAATAGGTCTTTTTGGACCGAATATTCCACTTCGTTTTGGGCCATTCGGAAAAAATAATATAGGGATATATAAATGCGGACCTGAATGTAAACCATCAATAAATGTCCATCTTGGCGAATTCAAAAGTAATCCAAAAGCCGCGGAATGTATAAATAAGATAGATGTAAAAGATGTTATTGAAGCTAGCGAGAAAATTCTAAATTCCAAATAGTAGATATATAAATCCTTTACTCCTTTAAATAATTATACATGGTATCTATAGATAAAAGAACGCTTACTGTTTTTTTCGCGCTTTTTTTAGTTTTTGCAGGATGCCTCGGTGCACCAAAACCTCTTAATGAAATGGGTTTTATCCAGCAGCAAAATTATAGTTCTCAAACTATTCATGAGTTTAATCCTCAAAGTTTCCAAAATAACGGATTAAATTGCAGTTTAGGCACTATAGAAAGCATGAAAAATTTTACTATGTATGTAAAAGGAAATAATACGAGAAGCGAATATTTTGATTCTAAACTCAATAGTACTTATATCACTATAATAAAAGGCGAATTTTATTATATAAAAGGAGGGTATTATGAAAATCAATCTAAGAACTGTACGTGGATGCATTTTAATAAAGACACATTTAATAAGTTAGGTGCACAAAACATTTCATATGGAGTTGGAATTTTGAATTATACTCTAATCCCAAGAATACCAAAATGCATTCCAGCAAATTTCAGAGATGAAATATTTGAAATTAATGGAAATGTGTGCGAACACAACATAAGTGAATGAAAATATGGATATTGATAAACTTACTAAAGAAACAATAGAAAGCGGAGGAGTGCTTGCGTTCGTTTATTTTGATTTGCACGTGGACAAAAAAGATGCACTGCAACAGCTTGGCGTAGCACACGTACAAAAAATGCTTAATGAAGAAGGAGTGGTTTATGCAATGGGCGAAATAGATGAACCAATAGAAAATAATAATCTTTTTTCCAGTTCGGTTGAAATAAAAATTCTTGTAAAAAGCTTCCAAAACCTTGCGAAGATATGCGGAAACTATTCACCATTTTCAGTAGAAATTCTTAGACCAAACGAAATAAAAATACCTATAGACAAGGCACACGCGATTCTTATGGATATATCCATAAACAATTATGAACTAAAGAAACTCATATTAGAAAAGATCTATACTAACGAAGATCTTGAAAAATTCAAAAAAACGATTAATGCAAGGCTCCAAGTTGGTAAAAAACTTTTAGAGAAACGGGGATGATATGAAACGCGAAATCGTGCAAACTGGAATTGAAGGTTTGGACACTATGCTTAATGGAGGTTTTACTAAAGGTTCAATAAGCATGCTTTCAGGACCAACTGGATGTGGAAAAAGCACGCTTGCAATGCAATTCCTTATTAATGGAGCTGAAAAATATAACGAAACTGGTTTGTATATTGTACTTGAAGAAACAAAAGATAGTGTTTATTCAAATATATCAGGATATAATTGGGATATTGCAAAATTAGAGAGAACGAAAAAAATGCTTTTTCTTGATTATCCTATACACGAAGCAAACCAATTTCTTTCAAAAAATAGTGCAATAGAGGAGCTTATTTCCACTTTAGGCGTAGAACGCGTAGTTATAGATTCAATAATGCCTATTGCTTTGCTTTTCCAGAACGATGACGAAAGGCAAAGGGGATTTCTTACGCTTATAAGTAATATACAGAAATGGAATACGACTACGATATTAATTTCAGAGGATACACCTGCAACAACTCAAGATGTTCTTCCGCACACTAAATACGGAATGGAAAGCCTTACTCATACATGGTTACATATGTATTATTTTTATGATAGTGGCGAACGGAAGCGTGCATTAGAAGTACTGAAAATGAAAGGAGTACAACATTTTACGAAAATAGTGCCACTAGAAATAACCAACAATGGGATAAATATGCTTTTTGCTACAGAAAAGGAAAAAATTAGCTCACCCAAAAAGAAGATAGTTTAGGTTTTTTCAGGGCGAGTTTATTACCTAAGCATTAATCTTTTTTGATAAAACTTTTCAGGTATCCAGAAAAAATTTTTGCTATTACTCAAAACATATCCAATGAGGTGAAAGAAAATAGATTGCCGCTCTAAAACTGCTTTTTCCACATTTCTTTCGCGAGTTCGCTGTTGTACATGAATTCGTTTATTATATTTTTTGCTTTTTCTCTTTTTTCCTTATGCACACTAAGGAATTTATTTATTTTTTCTATCAGGATTTGCTTCAATTCGCCGCTGAGTAATTTACCGCTTTTGTAATCATTGTGGATTTGCTTGAGTTTATTATCATCTGGTTCAAAAAATATACTTAACCATTGATAAGAAACATCTATATCTGGATTTCCTCCAAATTTGCGGTGCTCCTCTATATTTGCTTTTCCTCCTGAAAATGCGTATTTGTTTATTTTATTCCGAACGTTTTTTTCGTCATCGCTAAACCATATTGCGGTTTCGGCAAAACTTGAGCTCATTTTTCCTTCTATTCCGCTAAGAGGAGGAAGAAATTTGCTGTGTATAGCGGCTGTTTTATAATAGCCCAAACTTTCCGCGACATCGCGCTGTATTCTCCAATAAGGATCCTGATCTATTGCAGCAGGAATAACGCATCTCTTTTTTTCAAAAAAAGTCGGAAGTACTTGATACGCAGGATAATGGATTATTCCTATATTACTTGAATCTGTAAATCCAAAAACTGCTTTCGCAGTGCTAAATGTAATTTTTTTTGCCACTTTCAAAAGCAACGGATAAACGTTTTTTATGTATTCGGAATCTTTAAATATAAATGTTTTTTTCGGATTGAAACCAACTGCAATAATATCTAAAATATTTTCATACGAATATTTTTGAGTATCATCCCATTTCATATCTTGTTTTATGAGGAATTTTTCATCATCAGTAATTTCTATATAAAGATTTACCCCGAATTTTTCTTGGAGCCACTTAGTAAAAACAAGCGGAACAAGGTGTCCAATATGCATAGGACCGCTCGGACCTCTTCCAGTATATAGAAAAAAACCCCGTTTATTCTCGTAATCTGATAATGCAACATTAAAATCTCTATGCGAAAAAAAATAGTTGCGTATAAGCATATAGTGAAGTTCGCGCACGTGTTTCATTAATCTTTCTTTCAACAAGTTATCTATTCTTTTAATTCCGAATTCTTTAATGAATTTTGCGTAATCAACGCTGCCTGAAATGTTCCACGGAGTAATCATAAAATCTACAGTATTAGAATTTGTACGTGTTAGATTTTAAAGCTTTAATTTTTTGAATAACTAAATAGGCGCTCGAAATCTTTATAAATATTCTATTCTAAAATAAAAAGTAGAAATAATTTTGTTTAAAGAGAATTATAACACTAATTGAATTATCTAAAAATAAACGGTGAATATTAATGAGAACTGAAAAAAAACATGAAAAGAAAGAAATAAAAGAAACGCCAAAAAAAGAAGTAGCGCTAAAAGAAAAAAAAACCGAAAAAAACATTAAAGGAATAAAGAGAATCGCCGGAAAAGATGTCAGTGGTGACTATCCTCTTCCAAAAGCATTGTTCCGAGTGCGAGGAATTGGAAAGAACTTAAGTGTAATAGTTGCAAAAATTCTCGCGCAAAGGCTCGGAATCCAGAAAAATATTCAGGTTGGAGATTTAAACGATGAGCAAATAGAAATGATAGATAAAATACTTTTAGACATGGGACGGTACGGACTTCCGGAGTTCATGCTTAACCGAAGAAAAGATTATCTAGATGGAGGAAATAAGCACGTAATAATGAATGATTTGATTTTCGCGAACAAACAAGATATTGATAGAGAGAAGAATATTTATACTTGGAAAGGATATAGGCATGCATATGGCCAGAAAGTACGTGGCCAAAAAACCAAGAACAGCGGACGTGTAGGAATGACTGTTGGCGTACTCAGAAAGGCAATTCTTGCTCAGACAAAAAGCGCAGCTGCTACTCAAACAAGAGCTTCTACAGCAAAACCAGAAATAATAACTAAATCAACAGAAAAGAAATAAGTGAAATAATGGGAGATCCGAGAAAGTTCAAAAATAAATACTCAAAACCGAAAAAAATGCTTGACAAAGCAAGAATAATAGAAGAAAGTAAACTCAAGAAAATGTATGGTCTTAAGAATATGCGTGAATTATGGATGGTGGTTCATGAACTCAAAAAAGCGAGGCATGAAGCCAGAAGGCTTCTTTCGCTTACCGAAACACAAAGGAAAAACGAGGAAAGAGTCGTTCTCTCCAAATTGCAAAAACTTGCAATTTTAGATAATAACGGAAGTGTAGAAGACATACTTTCGCTTACAATAAAGGACATTTTAGAGCGAAGATTGCAGACACGTGTATTACGGAAAGGGCTTGCTAAAACCATGGCACAGTCGCGTCAACTTATTACCCATGGATTTATCGCTATTGATAATAAGGCAGTAAACGTACCATCTTATATTGTAACCGGAGAAGAGGACAAATTACTTAGACATTATAAAAAAATAGATATAGAACATACTTTTGTGGAAAAACCAGAAACAAAAGCTGAAAAACTACCTGAAGCTCCGAAGGAGGCAACAGTGTGATTTTTATGTCTGAAACAAAAGAAAAGGAAATACAAAGTATAACAGTTCCAAACGTAGAAATCCCTGTATTTGTCGTACAAGAGAAAACACAATCAACCAAAGAAATTCAAAAAGTAACTTCAACACATCCTGGACAAAAAAAGAAATTCGCAGTAATCCATGTTTACTCTTCTAAAAATGATACAATTATTACTGCAACCGATTTAAGTGGTGCTGAAACTTTTGCATGGGCGAGCGGGGGAATGATAGTAAAATCTGATAGGGAAGAAGGAAAACCATATGCAGCAATGCAAGCAGCTATTAGGGTTGTTAATACTTTAAAAGAAAAGGGACTAACTCCTATCTATATCAAAATTCGCGCACCTGGTGGAAATCAATCTAAAACTCCTGGTTCAGGGGCCCAAGCAGTTATAAGAGCGGTGGCAAGAGCTGGAGTAAAGTTGCAAAAAATTGAAGATGTAACTCCAATTCCAACTGACTCCATGAGAAAAAAAGGCGGAAGAAGAGGAAGAAGAGTGTGATATTTATGAAAATTGAAATCACTCTAGAACAGGACAATAAACTCAATTTTGAACTCAATGAAGTTAAAGTTAGCTTTGCAAATGCGATACGTAGATATGCTATGAATGCAGTTCCTGTATTTGCGATAGATGAAGTAACATTTTATGATAATACAAGTGCATTTTTTGACGAGTATTTAGCGCACAGAATAGGGTTAATCCCTATTATAACTCCAAATAATGTTCCGAAAGATGCAGAAATATTATTTCATCTTGATGCTAAAGCTCCAAAAGTTGTTTATTCATCAGAACTTGAAACAAAAGATACTGAAATAAAAGTTGCTAGGGACAAAATTCCAATCGTAACTCTTTTTGATGAACAGACCCTTAGATTAGAAGGAAAGGCAAAATTAGCAACAGCAAAAAGACATGCAAAATTCCAGTCTGGTCTTGCGGCATACGAAATTACAAAAGACGGTTTCAAGTTCATTATTGAATCTTTTTTTCAAATGTCACCGAGAGAACTTGTAATTCGTGCTGCATCTGTACTCAATGAAGATCTTGAAAATCTTAAAGATCAGCTAGAAAACATAAAAAAGAAAAAATAATTGTTATTTTGCAGGGGTGGCGGAGCTCGGTCAAACGTCTTCAGTCTCGATTTTTTGGAAGAGATTGAAAATGGTTTAAACGTGCCAGCTTGAGGGGTTGGTGCTCTAGCAGCTGCGCAAGTTCAAATCTTGCCCCCTGCATTTATTACCTAAATTTTCCTTAGTTTTTAATTTTAAGAAAAAGTTAAGTTATTGATAGATCAATTTTGTATTGCAATTAATCGATTCTTCAACGGAACCTGAAAGAAAAAGTTTATAATAACCGATATATGGAATTGAGAATAAATGCATGCCCCTTATGTTTTTCTCTTGAATAGGGGTATTTGCTAATTGCCTGCGATAGTCAAAAAATTGTATATCAAAAATATTGTTATTATCTCCTTTTGTAAGGAGATATATCTGTCCGTCTACATTTATTTTTAAGTATACGCGATGAATTATATCTCCAGTATAAAAAAATAAGTCCCCATTATTTGGCTGGTAAACTATTACATCATTTGAAAAATTGGTTTTGTATGTTTTTCCATTGTGTGAAATTGAAACTACGCACAATTGTAATTCAGAATTATTGAAACTTAAGGTTTTTCTCTTGCAATTTGAATAAGTAAAAATTAATGAACCACGCTGCTCAATAAATTGCTCAGGTTCGCGAATAAAATATCTACATACAGAATTGCTATTATTATAAGCCTGACAGTAGGAAAAGATTGAACCATTTACAGTAAAGTTTTTATATATCGAATAAATTTTAGCTTCAGGATTCATAATTTCCTTGAATTCATCTAAACTTACATTTATTTCAGGGGCAATAATTTCTGCTATGGAAGTACCATGAATAATAGCCAAATCTCCTCTTTGTAAATTCGGAAGCATTGAACAAGAAGCTACTGCACTTATTGGAACAGAAGTGCGTAAAATTATTGAAATAAAAATCCAAATCAAGAGCGCGATAACAACACATTTTAATGTATCCAAGATTTCGTTTTTTATACCGTGATTTTTTACTCCTTGTTTCATTTCTAGGACAACAAATACAATAAATTCTACAGCAACTAAAATTCCAAATATGGGGGATACATCATATCCATATTGCGGTGAATCTTTAGTGAAAATATACAAAGCAAGTGTAATAATTAAAATAAATATCTGAATAACACTCCTTTTGAATTTGATAAATATTTCCCAGAAATTTTTAAAATCCACGTAAACATCCAGATTAATTAGATTGTTTAAATTCTTTTTTGAGAGTCGCAATATCTTTCATTATTTCGTCTATTGTTTTAATAGTAAGCTCAAGCGCATCCTCACTTTTAGTTTTTACTATCATCCTTGGATTTCCGGTGAGCGGATGATCTATTTTATACGAAACAATTTCAATTGAATCGTTTTCAGAAAGTCTATCTGTAATAAGTTCTGGAATTGTACTATCGATTCCGATTATTTCAAATTCTAACGTGCTTTTTTCATAATTCAAAATTTTTACTTCCATCTTCATCACCTAAATAAATATCTTTCAAAAAGAAATTTAATAAAAAAACCTACGAACTAAATTTCTATTTCATTAAGCGTTGTTTCGTGTCCGTATGATTTCGAAACTTTCCTCTTACATGTTCTTTTACACTTATCGCATTTTAGAATCGCATTATCTAATATCATCTCATTTCTGCATATATCGCAGTATGCCTTTACTATCCCCAAATCAAATGCTTTTGTAGATAATGAGATGCCTAATTTTAGTTCTTCAACCCTTGCCTTAATCAAATCCCCGCGTTTCATTTCATTTTTTGCGCTTGACACAAAACCTTCGCGTATATTCATTACTCTAAGCACGCCGTAATCCGACGGTGGAACGAATCTTTCTCTTCCCTTCACAAGCGGCTCAATTTCTATAAGTGCAAGTTGCTCAATTACATTCATAACTATTCCATAAACTATTTGCCCAGGTTGAATTGATATAATCTCTTTTTTTGGAAGTATACTAATCTCACCATGTTCTCTTATTATTCGTCCAGAAAGCGTAGCGTATATTTCGTGATTTTCTTCACGCGTGCCTTTACCCGGAATTGCTTCTTCAGTTGCTCCAATATGTTTTCCAGGAATTGCAAAATTATTTTGGTTCATAAATCATACCATATTTCATTATTGATTTAATTAGAATTAATTTTGATTAAAGAGATTTAAAAGCTTACTTGTGCATTCAATTTTGTTGCTGTACATTCGTATAAAACTAAGTTCAAACGTAATTTTAAATTATCTAGATGAGATATTAGTGGAATATTAAATATTTTCATAGAAAAATGGGTTTAAAAACCTTTCGGTATTAATATTATTCCTTGAAATTTATCAGGGCTTGGGAAAACCAGGCAGAACAAGTGGTCGGTAAAAAAGTTTTGGGTAACCAGACGCCATTTGTTTGCGGTTTTTGCCTCTGCGGTTGCTTTAGGTAGTCATTTGCAAAATGATGGGATTTGTAAGTGCATTTGGCTAAGAAGATGACCTATCGTATGCAGAAGACGCGCACCAAACAAATATATTTTCAGCCTAAAGAGGGTAAGCGTAAGCAGACCCTAGGTCGTGCTGGATTTATGTTGCTGTGAGGTAACTTGGACCCTAAAAGTCCTGATAAATCTAATTTAATAATTTTTGATTATTTTAGAGTATATACTGCATTATAAATTCAAAAATAATGAAAAAAGAATTTTATAGAAAAATTAATTTTGAATGTGTCCTAATCTCCATTGGGGAGATTTATGAAATTTAAAATACCTTATTTGCTCAAGGGCATTGTTTCGCTTGGTTACAATTCAATATCAAAAATATTGCCAGCCTATCTTTCTTCAATCGGATTTTCTCCTTTATCAGTGGCTGCGGTAAATTCATCATATCAGCTTGCAAAAGGTGCGAGCGGAATACTATCTGGACCATTGATTGATAAATTTGGTTGGCTACGTAGTTTCAGATTTTCAATGTTAGCCATTATGCTAATACTTATTCTTTTTCTATTTTTTGCAAAAACTGATATGAATTTTATTTTGCTTTTCTTCGGAATTGGAATAACACTTGCAATTGCATATTTTAGTATAGACGCGATTGCAACAGACGCAAAAAATAAAATCGAAATTCTTTCAAATCTTGAATTTTTCTATCAAATTGGATTTGTTTTCGGTCCATTAATCGGAGGATTTTTAGTCAAAGATTATGGATTTGAAATAGCGGTGATGTTCTGGATTGTAAGTGCACTCATTGGGCTGTTTCTTTCATTTCTAATCCCTGTATCTAAAGAAAATAAAAAAATTCATCACGATATTCTTAACGAAATAAAAAAATCATTCTCGCAAAATCCCATAAATTTCATTGCATTTCTTGCATTAAGCGGATTATTTATCGGTTTTATAGAAGGCGTAAGAGATATTGCAATTCCATTATATGCACATGATTTGGGAATGGACATTGTAATAATAGGTACGATATTCACTATTTCTGCAATTATTACTGCAATAGGTATATTACCATTAGGAAAAATCTCAAATAAAATAGGAAGCAAGCACTGGATAATTCTTGGATTGGTTGTTGTGTTTGTTGCTTTCGCATGCCTATCCGTATTCAAATCGTTTATAGAAATTGCAGTACTAACAGGTATATTATCATTAGGACGAACAATGGGTTATATAGGAACAAGATCATTTGTTGCTGAAAATATGCCGTCCTCATTACGAGCAACAGCATTTTCTATTCAACAATCTTTCTTTTCTGTTGGACTAATTATAGGTCCACTTTTTAGTGGTTTTATTATCGAATGGAAAGGAATCGGGAGTATATTTATTATTTTAGCAGTTTTTACTACTATAGTAGTGTTGTTTTTAGGGTGCGTGTTGTTATTTAATAGGATTAAGACCTATAGTAGTAGATGATTTTATGATGAAAAATACTTTTTCTGATTTACAGAATAAGATAGGAGAAATAATAAAGCCAATTCCGCTTCATCCTAATCATATTACGATTCTTTCAGTAATATTCGCGATGTTTGGTTCATACTATCTCTGGCAAAAGGACATTATTGGAATAATACTCATAATACTCGCATTCGCAATAGATGGATTAGATGGCGCACTCGCAAGAGCGAAAAATTTAGCAAGTAATTATGGTGCGTATTTGGATGGGGTATGTGACCGAATAGTAGAATTCTTCGCGCTCGTTCCATTGTTTTTTAATCAACAATTAATAATGCCTACTTCACTTACTTTATTTTTCGGAAGTTGTATGACTGCATTTTGCAAAGCATATGCTGACCATCGGGAAGTATTAAATAGTAAAACTGCGGCGAAATTAAAAACAATATTACCGCGCACCGAACGAACAATTGGAATATTCATTGCGCTAGTACTTTATCTTGGTAATTATATGCAAGAAGCTAATTATGTAATGTGGATTCTCGCAATATTATCCATCTCTTCAGTTGTGTATTTGCAATACGAAGTACATGCGAAATCCTAAACT
>DYTL01000014.1 GCA_020726005.1 Microcaldota archaeon
AAAGCAACTTGAAAAGAAAAGTTCAAACATGCAAATTAAGAAAACAAAATTTTGGGCAAATAATAAAGAACGAGATAAACACCAATTTAACTGAAATGGGAAAATCTTAAGCGCTTACACGAATATTATATATTCCAAAACGCACGTAAACATTTTTCTAATTCTTCAGGGTTTACTACTACGAAATTTTCATCCGCAGGAAAAAGTTTTTTATAATTCTGCCAATTGAAACGCTCGTCAAGATAAATTATCGCTGCTTTATCTTTTTCTTTTCTTATTGCTCTTCCTGCTGATTGAAGCGCTCTAATAACTGCGGGGTAAAGATAGGCATATTCCCAACCTTTTCCGAATTTTTCTTGATAATAGCTAATAAGGGATTTTATTTCCAATCCAAGTTCTTCTAATGCTATTCCAACTAATATTACGGTTTTTATTTCACCATTATTAAAATCAACACCTTCGGAAAGCGAACCGCCCTGTACCGCAATTAACATACCTCCACTTAAAGAAAAGTCCTTTGTAAGTTTGTGCAAATTACGCGGATGCATTCGTTCAATTTGTACGAATTTTGGATTAGATTTTATGAATGGAAGAACGGAATTAAGCATGCTATATGATGAAAAGAATACTGCAGTGCATTTTTGCAATAAGTGCACGCATTCTATTACTTCTGCTATTTTTTTAAATTCTTCAATATTACGACGGGAGAATTTAGTAGTAAGTCCATTTATAATTAGATTAATCTTGTTAGATTTCGGAAACGGAGACAAATAAGATTCTAGTACTACACGCTTTTTATCTAAACCTAAAATATCTCGGTACATTATCATTGGATAAAGGGTTGCGCTCATAAGGATTACTGAATGTGCCATATTCAATTCAGAAGTTATTATTCCAGGATCTAAAAAGCGTTTGGATAAAGAAAAAAAGTTTTTGCTTCCGTGTAATATTCTTACTGAACCCTGAGTATTTTCAAACCAGCCGCGCAAGAATTTTGAGAATTTAAATAATGTACTTTTGCGGTTTGATTTTTCTGTGTATTCTAGTCCTATAGATTCAAAATAATCCGCTATTTCTTCTGGTTTCATATCGAAATAAGCAAGTAAAGAATTGAACTGTTCAGTAGAGATAATTGATTCCACATTGTTTTTCAATTCATTCTTTGCCCAAAAAATGAATTCTTTTTCAAATTTCATATTTCCGCCAAGAAATTTAATTTCATTCTCCATTCTTGAAATCATGCGATTGTTGAAGGAAACTGAAAGATAATCACGTATGCGTTTAGGGAGATTGTGTGCTTCATCTATTATGATTATTGATTTTTCAATTTTCTTTTTGGTTTTTGTAAAGAAAGTCGCACGTATTTGCGGTATCAGAATATGAAAATAATCTGCAATTATAAATTTTGAACCCGATGCGAGTTTAATCATTATTTCATACGGACAACTATGTTCTTTTTCTGCCATTGAAATAAGTTCGCTATATGTTTTTACATTTCCATATCTCGCAAGGATTTTTCCGAATAAAATTTCAGCCCTTGCTTCTTCTAATTTTGTATTTCCTTTTGCATTTAAACAGAAACTGCAATTTTTTTCTTTACGCATGCGTTCGCATATTTGATAGAATGTATCCTGATCCAAATTCTTCAATGCAGAATGAATACATGCGTGCTTTCTTCCTATTATATCGGTTGCGCGTACGTCTAACGAGTATTTTTCCGTAAGCCCCTTTATTACTTCTACAGCTATTTTATGTTGTGAAATTTTCGGAGTAAGAAAATAAACGTCCAATCCATGATTTATCGCATAAGTTATCGCTGGCGAAAGCGCAGCATCAGTTTTTCCCAAACCGCATGGCGCGTGCGCTAAAAGATGCATTTTTTTTTCCAATGCCGAATAAACATCGTGAACCATTTGTTTTTGATAGTTGCGCATTTTAAAATGACGAAAATATATTTCATACATAAAAAAAGAAAACGCAAACTACATTAATAATAAGAACTGCACTTTCTCAGCAAATTTGATACGAATTCAGTACATTGAACGTCCCTAAAGACTTTTGCTGCACATCTACGAATATCTGCATTTAGATCATGATTTCCGCATTCTTAAAAATAGATGGAAAGAAGAAAAAACAAAAATATTATAAATTAGGTTTTTAATCTTAAAAGCATAAGGATAATAATGTTGGGTGTAATAACTTCTGAAAAAATAAATGTACATTATGAACTGGTAGCATAATATGAAAAAAATTATTATTGTATTTGTTTTTCTATTTTTCGCGCTTGCTTTTGCGCAGTGTAATGGAAGTACATCATACTATCTTCCCGCAATTGCAAACAACAAGGGAGTACTCATAAATGTAAGTTTGCAGTTAGAAAAAGGATATGGAGATATATATTTTAGTGTTTATCCAAATGTAGGTATTTCCACTCAGGATTCTGCAAAAGATGCAATAGAATATGCATTTGAAAGGACCAAAACGAACAAGACTTTATGCAACGTGAAAATTAGAACATATCTTCCAAGTAATATTGGGGGTTATTTAGATGGACCAAGTGGAGGTGCGGCACTTGCACTTATGGGTATTGCTGCAATAAAAGGCAAAAATATACGTAATGATGCAATGATTACCGGAACTGTTTTCCCTTCAGGAAAAATTGGATCAGTAGGTGGGCTTTATGAAAAGGCAAATATTGCAAAAGAAAACGAATTACTGTATTTTCTTACTCCGCATCAAAACCTTTATGAAAGAATTGCATTGAGAATGATTCAGCAAAATGATACTATACAAATTTTTGAAGTTAAAAACATAGATGAAGCGGAAAAATTCATGTTAGATTTCATAGATATCAGTACGAAAAAAGAACCACCATATATAGAAGAGCTAAAGAAAGATATTCCACCTTATTATGGATTAGAGAGATTTAAAAAACTCGCACAAAGAATGATGATAATATTAAATACAAGTATTGCTAATATTAATCAAACACTTATAAAAGAAGAAAATCTTGCAGAATATTTTGCAAAAATAAGAAATAATGAAAATATTCTTTTTGAAAAAGGCTATTATTTCTCTACGGCAAATGATGCATTTATACACTATCTTGATATCGAAACAATTGCGAATTTAGAAACTTTAGACATAAAAAGTAAAATCAACCAAATAAAACAGTGTTTATCGCGAACAAAAAATGTACAAATAACCGATGCGAATTTAGAATGGATTGCTGGACAAGAGTTAAGAAAGGGATGGGCCGAAGGAAAGCTCACCGAAATAAATAAACAAAGTGCAGTAATGAAAGAAGAAATGTATGCAAAGTACCATAATGCTATGTATGCAGATGCATGGTGCAAAATTGCAGAAATGTTAAATGATAATGCCCCTCAAAATGGAAGAGCGTTTGATGAAAAAATACTTGCAAATCTGAGCTGGGAATATTTAGAAACAGCAAAAAGCATGAATTCGGAATCTGATGATACGCTCTGGCATCTAAAAAATGCAAAAAAACTTCATGAAGAAGGAAAATATGTAGGTGCAATAATTGACTCTGTTTTTGTGATAGAAACAGAAAATGCTACCATTATGTACAATACGAATAAAAAAACTGCACTTAAAGAGCTTGTACAATTAAATTTGGAGAAACGAACATCACTTTGGGCGAATGTTTACGCAAGCCATGGTACATTCTTACTCTGGAATGGACAAAACGCAACTGCTTACAATCTTTTCAAATTTGCAAAAGGGCTTGATAAAGCGAATGAAAAAATGCTTTTAGAGATTCGCAAATTTCATGAAAATGAAAATTATACAGAATATTTTTATGCAGCATTTTTGGTAATTATAATAATTTTGGGTATAGAAATAGCTATTTATCTTATAACCAAATAAAAACCAAACGTTTTTAAAAAAGAAAAACAACAATAATACATGGATTTCGTGGATAACACACTCGCTTCGGAAACGCGCAAAGAAATACTAGAACTTCTTTCTGAAAAAAACCATAGGCCTTCAGATTTAAGCAGAGAACTCGGTAAGAATGCATCTACTATAGTTGAACATCTTGAAAAACTTAGTGCAGCTGGATTAGTGGAACGACTTGAACGAAAAGGGCATAAATGGGTTTTTTATAAACTTAGCAAAAATGGAGAAGCATATTTTCCTAATATGCGGAAACGCGCACTCTTTTTCGCAATTTCACTAACTTCGTTTATTGGAACAATAATTTCGCTTTTCATGGCTATGCAACAATATTCATTTGAAGTGGGAAGCACAATACTAACAATTGAAAAAAACGCATTAATATCAGACGATATGGAAAAAATAGATAATATAAAAGAAAAAAAAGATAAATTTGTGCAAACTACTGCTGAATCTCCACAATCCAACCTTTCTAATATTCCGCAATCTGAAGTTTTGAACATTTCGCAACGTAATTTATCGCCACAAACAAAAAAGAATATTTCTCATTCTAATATTTGGAGTATTTCGCAGTATAACGTTTACTTATATGTTGCAATTGTACTATTTATACTTTTTATATTTATATTAATTCGTGCACTACTACTCAAAACAAACGTGTTTGTATTTCCAAAAAAATGATACGTTATTAATTTTAACGATTTAAAACTAATTTACTAATCTTTTTGTATAGATTATAAAAAATACAACGACCTTGTGAATTCTTGACCAGCCTTTACAAGGCCGAAAGAGGTAATTTGATATTATTTTTTGCGTTTTTTAGCGAATTTATATAATTTCGAACTTCGAAATCGGAAGGTTTTTATTTACTTGCGGATTTACTATGATTTGTGATTCTGATGGCTCTATATGAAATGATATATTTAATGGAATTAAACAAGAAAAAGGCCGAATGCGAATTCAAAAAAGGATATTTAGTTATGAAAGGAAAAGGCATAGATGACGCACAGATTGTTGCATTTAATCACGAACTCGCGGAAATTTTCTATCAAATATCTGCTCTAGAAAAAAAGATTGCCGAAAAACATATTTTACTTTTCTATCCAAATGAAGATAAACTGATAGAGTTAGGATCAGAACTTGAGAAATTTGGACCCGAAAAGATATATCAGGCAATTGAAAAGAAAAATGGAATCGTTTACGAATTTTTTGAGAAAAAAGGAAAAATTATTAAAGAAAATTTTGAAAAAAGGAAGGATATTGCAGCACTCGTTGAATTTGTGAATTTATTACCTAAAAATATGATGTTTGAACTAATAAAAAAAATTAAATTTGGAGAAATAGGAGAATTAGATGTTAGTACAATTAATGAAAAAGAAAAAATCAAATTATTTGTATTACTCAATCGTAGTGGAATAACATGTTTCTTAGATTTAGAAAAGCATGTATTATCTTCATATACAAAGGATATTAAATGGGACGAAGTTAAAGTGCGACTTAATGGAAATTATATATGGATAAATCAAGAAAAAGTAGATGAAATAAAACGATTTGAAAAAGAACTTACTAAAATCGCCAATCTTGTGCAATTTAAAAATGCGGAAAGACAAATAAAAACATTCACTCCTGATGAAGAAACACAGTTCAAGGATTTACAGATTGCTTATCTTGCCCTAATAAGGAAACGAAATGCATTCCTTGAAGAAGAGATAGGAAAAAATGAATGAGGTTATATTATTTTTGAGATATAGGGACCATCTAAAACATATCCCTTTTTGTAGTAATATGGTCTAACTCCTACTGCGCTTATTACAATTATTTTTTTCTTATCAAATTCCTCTTTGGAAATTTTTTCTGCTTCAGCAAGTAATAAAGAACCAAAACCTTTGTGCTGAACTTTTCCTTTCTTTCCTAATGAAGTTTCCTCACCATAAACATGAAGTTCGCGTACAAGCGCGGTTTTATTTGTTATTTCAGAGCGATGACTTGAATTTGGAATACGAAGCCTAAGTAACGCCGCAATTGCTCCATTATTCTTATCTTCAACCGAAAGAAATATCTCTTTTCCTTTACTTGCTTCGTAATTAATGCGTGTGAGGATTGGATTGTTTATTAATTTAGCACTAAGACCGGTTTCCCTATACCTTATTTCGTTTATTTCTATTCCAAGCGATTCTGCTTTTTGTTCCACAATTTCGCGCAGATTGCTTTTTTTTACTCCTTTTGTGATTAAGTTAGATGGAATATCGCGTTGGATACGCATTATTCTTACGTATTTTGGAATGTATTTGTATGCTTTTGCTATTACTTCCGCAGCGATTTCGGTTGAATAAGGTTCGTATTCCTTTTTTTGCATCATTTTGTAAAGAATTGTATTGGGAATAACAAGCGTCGGATATATTTTAAGCATGTCAGGTTTGAATTTTTCATCAGAAAAAATTTTTCTGAACATTTCGATATCTTTTTTTGGCGATGAACCGGGAAGTCCAGGCATAAGATGATAAGTCACTTTGAATGCACAATCTTTTAGAAGTTTTGTTGCTTCAATCACATGGGAAACAGAATGACCGCGATTAATTATTTTATATATACTATTCGAAGGATGCTGTACTCCAAGTTCAACCTTTGTCACTCCATAATCAAGCATTTCATTTATTTCGTTTTGTCCGCAAACATCTGGACGAGTTTCTATTGTAAGTCCGACCATTCTATGAACTGAAGTTTCATTACATGTTTTCGCATTTTTAAGTGAATTTGATTTTTTTTCATTCAGTGCATCATAAAGAGATTTCACAAAATTTTTTTTGTATGCTAATGAAGTAGAGAGAAAGGTACCTCCCATTATTATTACGTCGCATTTCTCGGTTTTGTGGCAATTAAGTTCGAATTGTCCCAATCTAGTTTTTACTTGTTTTATAGGATCAAAAATATTGTCTCTTGCGCGCAATGCTGCAGGTTCGCTACCAGTATAACTTTTCGGTGCTTTTCCGGTGTATGGACAATATATACACCTCCATTTGCAAGAACTTTTAGGTGTGATCATTACAGCTATTGGGGTTACACCTGATATAGTGCGCATAAGTTTTCTTTTCAAAAGCATTATTATTTTCGGACTAAGTTTATCTTTAGGAAATTTTTCTACAAGTGCGGTATTTTTTATGAATTTATTTAAACTGAATTTTTTTGCTGCTTCGCACTTGAGTTTTTCTAAATTAATTTCGCCTTCTAAAATCCGAGTTATTATATAAGAAATTGCTTTTTCCTTCGCATCCATTAGCTCACTAAAAAAAATTTGAGAGAAAACCTGCAAGTGCATATATTATTCCATTCATTACAGGAAAGAAAAGCATTCCATTATTTGCGGCTTTGAAATCAGTAGAAAGAGAGGGATTTATTATTACTGTTGTATTCATTGTTTTATTTATCAATGGTGAAGATTCAGAAATTATAAATATAAAAGGATAATGTTTTGTTTCTTCTTTGCTTACAATTTCATACGAAATTACTTTCGAACTTTCCGCAGGAATGTATATCCATTTTTTAAATGCCCAATCCCTTACATTAGAAGAACTTATGCTAAATGTATCACTAGTGTTGGCTTTGTTCATAATAGTTATGTAAAATTTTGCAGGTTGTCCGGAAAACACTTCTTTTGTATCACTATCTAATATCGTACTTAAAATATCATGAGTTATTTTCACTTTCACAAAAAAAGTTATGTTGCCTAATTTTTCTTTGTCATCTTCATCAAGCACTTCAATTTTTGCTTTATACTCGCCTTCGTTTGCAAATTTATCTGCTGTTATTTTTACTTGGAGTGGAATACCCGCCCAGTCACTGTTTTGTTTATTCCAGCCCAACGGAAGTTCGCTTACTATTGCATTTTCATACGCACCTCCTTTTCCTAATATACCTCCTGTTTTTGGTCTTCCATCAATGCTTACAGAAATGGTCTGTCCAGGACCTATAACACCAAGGTCAATCTCTTCATTATTTATAATATTTTTTTGGAATGGCTCTATCATTGAAACTGAATAAAACATGGAAAACAATATGATAAACATAGCGATCAATTTTTCAATTGTCATAAATAATTGTTCTCGGAATAGATTTTTAAATTCTTGCTTGTTATTGAATTTTGGAAAGTCGTGTTGGAAGTTCGGAAAGATTATTAAGCACTAAATCAGGTCTTAGTTTATTATTCTTTTTTACATCCTCTTTATTTGCAACACCACTAAGTAAAAGTATGGATTTTATTTTTGCGCGCTTTGCCATTCTAATATCTATATCAAACATGTCGCCAACCATGAGTACTTCGTTTCGTTTAAGATTATGCTCATGCATTATCATTTTTAGCATATATGTATTTGGTTTTCCGATTACAATCGGTTTTTTGTTTGTGGAAAATCTAAGTGCACCAACAATTGCTCCTGCGCCCGGGAGTAAACCATCCACAACTGGATAACTAGGATCTTCGCTCGCGGCTATAAATAACGCACCATTCATTATTGCTCTGAAACCAATTGAAATTTTTTGGTATGTGATTGCTTTGTCCAAACCAACTGCAACTATATTCGCGTTTTCGTTATCTACTATTTGGATACCTTTAAGATTAAGTTCTTTTTTTATTCCCCCGCTACTAATCGGATAAACTTTTGCATTAGAGTATTTTTTAGAAATATATTCTGCTGTTGCGTAAGATGCAGAATATATCTCTTTTTCTAAGGCATGCACGCCCATCTGAACAAGTTTTTTCATAAGTGATTTGCGACTTTTTGTTGAAGTATTAGAAAGGAAAAAAATCATTAGACCTTTTTTTCTTAATTCTTCTATTGCCTTGTCCACACCGGGAATTATTGTCTGTCCCAGAAAAATTACTCCGTCCAAATCCAAAATTATTGTTTTTAGCATTTTATCATTATATCTCTATAAGTATAGTATATAAGTACATTAAAAAATAAAATTAACATAATAATTACAAAATATTAAAAAAAGAATTTAATCAGGATTTTTAGGGTCCAAGTTACCTCACAGCAACATAAATCCAGCACGACCTAAGGTCTACTTACGTTTACCCTCTTTAGGCTGAAAATATATTTGTTTGGTGCGCGTCTTCTGCATACGATAGGTCATCTTCTTAGTCAAATGCACTTACAAATCCCATCATTTTGCAAATAACTACCTAAAGCAATCGCAGAGGCAAAAACCACAAACAAATGGTGTTTGGCAACCCAAAACTTTTTTACCGACCACTTGCTCCACTTGGTTTTCCCAAACCCTGATAAATTTCAAGGAATAATATTTAATACCGAAAGGTTTTTAAACCTCTCTTTCTACAATAATACATTTTATTTCACTATTAATTGTTTTATTATTATATTTTTAAAATCTATCTCACAAAAAACATATGTGATGAGTTATTGGAGTCTGAATTGTGATGACAAGACTTGACTCTGACCGTATAATGAATTATAGCATTCCGACGTTCGATCACGTTATCGCTTTGATATATGCTTCAGCAAGTTTGTTTGCTAAATCAGAGGCACAAAAATTATATCCATATTGTTTTATAAGCATGTTTCCAGCCAAACCGTTTATGTACGCGCTTGAAACCGCAGCTTCGAAATTCGAATTTGTGCATGCGAGCGCTGCAACTAATCCTGCAAGAGTATCACCTGTGCCTCCTTTGGTCATTCCTGCATTATGTATACTATTTTTAAAAATCAGTTTTCCGTTTGTAATTATATCTGGCGTGCCTTTTTTCAGAATCGTGCAATTATGTTTTTTAGCTATATTAATTACATTTTTTTCATTCGCTGAGATTTTGAAATAACGTTCAAATTCAAGAATATGTGGAGTAAGGATGAAAGATGAATTCAACATTTTATGCGGTAAATATTCAAAGCCCTGAGCATCTACGACTATCTTTTTTGCATTTGCAAGCAGTGATGCATCAAATTCTGCTTGTCCCATTCCACCTCCAAAAAGCACGCAGTTCACTTCTCTGATTTTGTCCAAATTATCTATTACTATGGTTTCTGGAATATTTTTTACTGCTTGAATTAGAAATAAATCTAATTCAGCTGGATAAAAATAAAGCAAATCTACGAATCTTCGTGCAGCTAAAATTGAAAATATCGGCGAACCAGAATACATCTTACTTCCACCTATTATAAGTAATTTGCCGTTTTGACCCTTGTGCGAGTTCTTTTTCGGATAATGAAGCGAAGAAAGTATTTTTCTTAGCATAATAATCAAGATTTTAATTTCAGGATTTCTCTTACTTTTCCGAAACTTTCTTTCGTTGGTTTTATCGCGATTTGGATGCTATCAGCAAGTTTGCCCATTAAATACACACTTTCCAGATCTATTCCTTTGTTTGCCAATTTCCTGGTTATTTTTCCGAGTTCGCCCGGTCTATTTGGTATTTCTATTACTAAAATGTCGGATTCGCTTATCTTAAACCCAGGAAGTTTTACAAGATGCTTCATCGCTGTAGTTGAATCATTAGTAATAATCCTAAATATCGCATACTCTTCAGAACCATACGCGGAAATAGATTCAATATTTACTCCTAAACTACCCAAAAGCTCCGCAACATCTGCGAGTGCGCCCACTCTATTCTTAGTTTTTACAGTAATTTCTTTCACAATACCACCCAAGTAAAAAATAGAGTTTAAGGTTTATATTGCTTACTAAAAGTCTGTCTTTCTTAAACTAAACTTTAAAAAATAAAATCGTTTAATATCTAATACTCTTCGTCAATATTTTCTTCATTTAATATTTTATTTATCATATTTATGAGTTCCGTATGTATATTTAAACAACCCTTCAAAATTATTTTTGTAAGTTTTGGTGTTTTGATTAGATGTCTTATAGCAGCTTTGACCAACTTATTAATTAAATCCTGATCTAAAGTATTATTGTCTATCGTTTTTATATCACACAAACTAATAATAACGGTATCCGCTATTGGGATGTTACCGAATAGTATATGATATGACTTTTGGTTTTGTAAATCGTTATTGGGTATTGTAAAAAGAACCGTCTTCTTATCATGTAACTCATGTAAATTAGAATGTATTGAGGGGGGATTATGATACACTTCAAATACTTTAACGGTAGACTTTTTTTTTGGAGAATTACTAATATTAAACGATATTTGGAATCCAGTTATTGATGGTTTTCCCATTATTACACTTTTAAATTATTTATATATAATATAAGTGTAAATATCTATAAATATATTTATATTGTTTTATGTATTATTCCAAATTAAGTTCATCTGATAATTAATTATGATAAAAATGAACATCACTTTTTTTAGTAAAAAAATTAGTGATAATTATAAAGTCTTACTAATTAAGATATAGTAGTGCTGGGGTCGCCTAGTCCGGTAGGGCGGCAGGTTGCTAAAGGTTTTTTGGTTTAGATATTTGTTTCTATACCAAAAACCCTGAGAAAGGCATGAGATCTTTCTCTTGCTATAAAAACCTGTTGCGCGTAAGCGTTCGGGAGTTCAAACACATACCCTTTTAGAAAAGTTTTTGGTTCTCGTATCATTTCATATGAGTACTAAGACAAAAACTTTTGTCATTCACCCAAAAAGAAAAACAAATTGTGGTTATAATAAAATAAACCAAAAAGGGTAAAATGAAACTCTCTCCCCTAGCGCTTTTTTTATTTGATTTACCAAAAATATGAATAGAAAAAATTATCTGTTTTGATTAGAGTAAAAATTCAATCATAGAATAGATATTATGGATAAACTAATTAAACTTATTTATTCAAATATATATTCTCAAAAAATATAATAAAGGTGAAAAAAATGAACAATTTAATTAGATTTTCAGAATTACCTGGTTTTTCTGAATTCGCAGTTGTTTTTGATTTTGAAAGTTTGTCAATTAAACAGCAATTTAATGACGCAATAAAAATGCGGTATGAAAAACTTTGCAAAACAAAAGCGTTTGAAGGCAAACTTATGCAAAATGTGCAACTTCAGGATAATGGAAAAACAATTCTTATTATAGGATTAGGAAAGAAAGCCGATTTTGATAACGAATTTATTAGGCGCGGCACCTCACTTGCATATAAAATTGCAAATGCAATGAAAATAAATAAAATGAATATTTTTATTCCTAGAATTAGTGCAAATAACAAAGAAATGGCACAGGCAATAACAGAGGGTGCAGTATTAGCTTCTTATTCAATGGACAAATACAAAACAGGAGAAGGGGAAAAAAAGCCTCATAATACTGAAGTGTTTGTGCACGGCAAAAATAAAAAAGAGATTGTTAAAGGTATTTCGATTGGAAAAATAACTGGAAATGCACAAAATTATGTACGTGAACTGAATGAAAATCCTTCTAATATAATAACTCCGCGCACTTTTTCAGAAGAGGCGAAAACGCTCGCAAAACAATATAAAATGAAAATAGAAATTTTAGAAAAAAATGAATTAGAAAAAAAAGGAATGAATGGAATTCTCGCAGTAGGAAAAGGAAGCGCGAACGATCCTATATTTGTTTCTGTTGAATATTCTGGAACAAAACGTGGACCTCTTTACGTAATAGTTGGAAAAGGAATAACTTTTGATTCCGGAGGAATTTCAATCAAACCTGCAAAAAGTATGTATGAGATGAAATACGATAAGACGGGGGCATGTATTGTGTTAGGAGTTCTTAAAGCAATTGCAGAAATGAAATTACCTGTACGTATTTTAGGGATAATACCACTTGCAGAAAACGTTCCTTCAGGAACTTCATATAAACCCGGAGATATAATTAAAATGTACTCGGGAAAAACTGTTGAGATTTTGCACACTGATGCTGAAGGTCGTCTAATCCTTGGAGACGCACTTACTTTTGCAATTGAAAAAAAACCAGAAGTAATAATTGATATTGCAACACTTACTGGAGCAATAATAACTGCATTAGGAAGGCATGCAATAGGATTGTTCTCAAATAACGATAAACTCGCTGAAAAAATAAAACTCGCTGGCAATAGAACATTTGAAAGAGTATGGCAATTCCCTCTTTGGAAGGAATATTCAGAAATGATTCAAGGAGATTTTGCGGATATAAAAAATAGTTCAGGAAACGAAAACAACGAAGCAAGTAGTATAACAGCTGCTGCATTCTTAAAAGAATTTGTTGGCGAAACAAAATGGGCGCACTTAGATATCGCAGGTGTGTGTAATGCAATTGGAAAGCATCCGTTAATTGAAAAAGGTGCGACAGGAACCGGAACACGACTAATAATTCAAAGCATTATAGAATTAAGTAAGAAAGAAGTAAAAAAAGATAAATAGAAAAACTAATTTATTTTTGAACCTTTGGTTTTGATTTCACTATTTTCACTTTTGCAGGTGTAAGCAAAATCATTTCCTGAGTAAGTAATGCTATATCGCCGTTTATTTTGTTAACATAAGATTTGAGCTTACCTATAATTGTTTTAAGTCTATTTGGTTGCTTTGTGAGCGAAAGCACGTTTAAAATAATTATATTTTTTTCGCCAAGTTCTTTTATTGCAAGATCTGCATCGCCTTCATTCCTAAGTTCTATTCTTTTTATGTAAAAGTCTGCTGGTGGATTTACCACATCTCCTTCAACGTCAAGCATATCTTCAATATTTGCCGTTTCTGGAAGTTTTTCTCTTCCTAAAATTTTATCTATTATTCTCATTTAATCACCTAAATTACGTTAATATACGCAAGAAATAAATATTCAATTTAATTAATAAAGCTTTGTGTAAATTTAGTTACAGTAATTCCGAACATCTTCTACAACTAAACCATTCGCGCGAACCGAACAATATATTGGTTTTATAATTAAACTATTTTTCGCATTTTTTAGCGAATTTATATAATTTCAAAATCGGAAGGTTTTTATTTACTTGTGGA
>DYTL01000015.1 GCA_020726005.1 Microcaldota archaeon
GTTATTATTGTCAAATAGAAAAAATATGGTGCCTAATTTAGCGGGAATTTAGGAATTTTAATTTATTCATGAGAAAAAATATCAACAAATGTATTTAAAAGGATTTTCTAAATGAACATAAAAATATCCCCAACAGTTACACTTAAAAGTAGTCCTGCAAGTATAAATGGAAGGAATGGAGGAAGCTCCTTGTATACATAAATTTCTCTTATATTAAGCTGTTTTAACCGTGCAAGTTCCTTTGCATCTAATAATCTTTTTATATTATGTTCTTTCACTAGTAAAGGCATAAGTTCAAGCACTGCAACATCCTCTTCGTCAACTTCGGAAATAGAAACCTTTCTTGCCATACTATTTATTATTTGTTCTTTGTAAACCATAAATAATATCAAAGAAATTATAAGTATATTTAGAGTAATTAGATACATTAGACCGAAAATTCCGACTGAACTAATAAAATAGATAAGTACTGCATATACAGGTGCGAGTAATAGATATTCAAATTTACCTTTTTTCCCTTTAAGAATTATATTTGCTAATATAAAATAGATAAAATAAAGCGCGAACAGTATTCCAGAAAAAATTATTATTGAGATTACAACTGGAATATTAAACGGTATGCTTATATAAGACGGAAACACTGGCACGAGCAGCGCAATCGAAGTTAGTACATAAATGTCAGCGCAACCTATATGTCCCACCCTATATAAAAAATATCCAATCAGAAAAATTATCGCAGCAATAAAAACTGAATAAATAAAAATATCCTGCTGGAAGAAAACAAGATTTGCAATAAATGCTATTGCAAGAAACACGTAAAGTAAATTATCAGGAATATTTTTATTGTTCTTAATGTCATACCACGATGCGATTGCGGTTCCTATTATAGCAATTGCTATGCGCACTAATTCACCGGACATATTCATTTTTTCAATAAAACATGATTCAAGCATTTATTTTGCCTCTATTATATCCTGAAGGAATTCATCATGTATTTCCACTACAGAAAGCTTTAAACAGGTTGTTTTTTTTCCTAATTCTCCACTAATATTTGGTTTGGTTCTTTCATTATCTCCATTTATGAATTCTTTGATATAAGTACCTGCTTCAGCAAGTATATAAATCTTACATGGGTTTTTTTTAATTACTTTCAAATCAAGGATTTTTCGTTTCCTTATTAAATCACTTCTTCGGTGTGAAACTCTTTCTGGAGTTCGCTGATATAGTATTCTATTTTTGAGTAAAAGAATCTTTTTTTCATCTTTAATTGAAAACTTTCTTTCTATTTCGATTTCGCTTTCATAGGCCTTATCAAAATGTGAATCAGAAATAAGAGCGACTTCAGAATTTGAAACGTATTTTAAATCATTTATCTTTATTTCATCTCCGGATTTATTTGTACACTCTAAAAAAATTTTTAAATCAATTTTGTTCTTTGCTGGACCATGTAATTCAAGCACGAAAGGTCTTCCTGCAAAATTAAGCACGTCTATATCCTCTCTTCCTGAACAATGTAATTCTGTATCTTTTGCACAATAAATTTTCTTTGCGATGTTTCCAATTATTGTCTCAATTGAACGATATTTTACGCCTGCAAAATCGCATTTTTCGCATCCATTTCCATTACATGTTTTACATGTCCATTCGCTTTGCGCGAGCTCTGTACGAAATTTTTTATATCTCCCAAAAATGAAAATGTTTGAATTAAGAACACGGATTTCGTTTTTTGTAAAATCAAAAATTATTTTTCCATTGCTTTTTGAAACATTGTAGTCTAATCCGGTTTTTTTTATTAATGTGCTTACTATTTTTTTATTGAAATCATTCTTTATACTTTCACCGAGCCCGAAATCCCAAATTTCTTCCTCGCGTGCCATTATCTCGTGCGGAATTTCAGTGCTTATTGCAAAAGATTCCCATTCTTTAGGAATTAGTAATACTGCACTTTCAATCATTTTTTTTATGCGCGCACTTGCTCCTTTACATATAAAACATTTTTCATTTTCGCATTCTTTGAATTCAGAAAAATTTCTTTTTTTACAATACGCACAAAGTTTTAACATGAATTATTCCTTTTTATTGTAATATAAAAAGTATTTAATGTTCCGTGTGAAATATTTATTTATGATAATTTTCATTGCATACGCGTTTTTTAATGCCACGAGCAAGATTTGAACCTGCGACCCTTCGGTTTCTGGAAATGCGCGTCGCGTCTTTCTTTTTTCAGGGTTTTTTCTTGCAAAGAAAATCCCTCTTCAGCCGAATGCTCTCCCAACTGAGCTATCGTGGCGTTGAGAGATTTAAACGTATATCTATTTAATTAAATATATTTTAATAGTTTTTGTACTATGGTTGCATCCATTCTATTTCGTAATGTTCGTAATCGCTACCCGGTAGTTCTATTCTTTTTACAACATAAAAAGTAATGCTACTTTCTCTATCTGCGATTGCCAAAAGTGCTTCCAAACCATAATATTTTACCTCAAAAAGAACTTCTGCAAGTTCCTCACCACCAAGATATTCATCTTCGGAAAGCGAATACATGAAAAAGCGCGGTTGCCCGTTTTTTGGAGTTTCTATCCCACCTTTTTTTCTATGATAAAGCAAAAAATCCAATCTTGGTTTTTTTGGATTGATTTTTATTTCTAATTTTTTTCCCGGAATTGCGAGAATGAACGTTTTTTTTACTGAATGTGCAACTCTTATTGCACGTGACCATTCGGAAATTAGCATTTTGCTTTTTCTCGGAAAAATATGCACTACGTGCCGAGAATGAATCCATTCGTCATTCTCCCTTATTGGTGATGCGCCTGGAAAATAAATCCTAAAATGAGTTCCGAATTTAAATCCTGTTTTAAGTACATAGCCCTTGTTTCTCCAATTCTCATAAACAGAATACATATCTTCAAAATACTTTATTCGTTCATTAGCTTCTACCCATATTTCTTTAAGTTTTGTGTTCTTGAGCGAAAGATTACCGTGCTTAAGCAAATATATAGTTTCATGAATATCTAATTTAGCGATTTTTCCGCGATGTGCTGCTTTGTATGTTCCGAATTGTCCTATCCAATATTTTTCATAAAGTTCCTTTCCGCTTGCCTCGTCATCTATTATTGTAATCAAATCATCAAAAAAGAAAACGCCCTGCAAAGAATACGCATCAATTTTGAAATCTCCGCCTTTATACTTTTTCGTGGTTGAACGTCCATAATTTCTATGTGCTTCAAAATTTGGGCGAACGATAAGTCCTCTATCTCGCCAATCTTTAAAAGTAAGATAGCGCGCGAGCAATTTCTTTCTCTTTAAAAATATAGACGCAATGTCATTGAATGTATACGTATTCCCAGTTTCATCTATGCATTTTGCATTTCTTATGTCTATCATATAAAGAGCTTCTTCAGGCTGAAGGTGAATTATTCCTTTATCCATTTTACCATAAAATCCATTCGTAAGCGAACTTACATCCTGCGGTTCCTTCACAATTATTTCGTTGTTTTTTCTATTTAAATATAAAGTAATTCCCATAATATTGCCTTTTTGAGTACTTATTGCCAATGTAAAAAATTAGGCACAAACATATTTACGTGCGAAAGTTTATATTCGCAAAACATAACAAAAATTGAATTTTAGAATTTTAGAATCATTCCATCTTTTGCCGCAATTGTTCGCACTCCACTTTCTTTTTCAACGCGCACGGCCTCTTTTTCTGGACAGTTATGAAGTATTCTCATTCCCATATGTGTAAGAATTGCCGTTTTTGATTTAGCAATTTTAAGAAGTTCTATAGTTTTTTGCATTGTAAGATGACCAGAATGCTCGTTTTTTGCAGGTTTCATCGCATTTATAATTAGCCAGTCGCAACCAATATACTGCTCGTAAAGCCCATCAAAATATTCGGTATCGCTAGTATATCCTATAATTTTTCCATTTATACTTAACTTGAAGCCGAAGCACGTATTTTCCTCGTGCTTTGTTTTCATAATTTCAATTTCAAACATTCCGCGTTCTGTTTTGAATGTTCTTTTTTCTCCCCATTTTGCAGAATAAACTTCGCTTGCCTTGGAAAGATGATAATAGGTAAATGCCTTATCACCATTGTGATTACCTTCAATTGAATTTTTGCTGCCTATTATAATACCCCTTTTCTTTAGTGTATAGCCACTCATTGCTTCTGTAAGTACGTTCGCATCAGAGCAGTGATCAATATGTAAATGAGTAACAATTATTACATCTAAATTCATAGGATTTTGTTTCATTTTCAAACTGTGCACTAACGCGCCAGGTCCGGGATCAACGTGAATATTCACCGAACCATTTATTCTAAATCCACCGGTCCCGCGGTTTTGTTGAATGAGATTTATTCTACCTCCCCCTGTTCCCAAAAATATAAGTTCCATATTTATCATCATTTTTTATATATTTGATTAAGCCATATTTTTTAATTTCATAATCATTTCGCAGCGCATGCATATTTGCGCGCTTGATGATTCACCACATTTTTTGCAATGGAATAATTTAAATTTTTCATCTTTCATCCATTTGCGTAGATGTTTTTTCATTTCCAAAAAGCTGTTAAGTATCCTTATTTTTGTACTTGGATATTTTTCTTCGCTATCGTTTAATTGTTTTTTTACATGCTGTCTGAACGAGAAGTGCGCATACGGACATTCCATATATTTGATTTGAATGTCTTTTAGCATTGCATAAATTGCAATCTCTTTTTCAGGTGTGCGCAAAAGTGGGTGAACACGCGGAATAAAATATTCATCATTAGTTATCGGCTCAAGAAAACGCGCGATGCGTATTGGTTCGTTACGCATAATATTCATAAGCACAGTTTGCGCAACATCATCTAAATTATGTCCGATTGCAATTTTATTTGCATTTTCTATTCGTGCATATTTATTCAAAAGATAGCGTCTAAAAACACCGCACCAACTACATGCAGAGGAATTAGTTTTCTTCATTATTTCATCTAAATTAAACCCTATATCTTCTTTAAATATGATTACTTTTAACGCAATGCCTAATTTTTTACATTCTCTTTTTGCGATATGTATTGTTGTATTGCGGTAATTTTTTATTCCTTCATCAATTGTAATTGCAAATATTTCAAAAGGAAGCCTTCTTCTTAGTTTCGCAAGAAGATGAAGCATTACTACACTGTCTTTTCCTCCTGAAAGTCCGACCGCAATTTTTTCGTGTGGTTTTATCATTGAAAATTCGCGTATAGTACGTAAAAATCTTTTTTCAAAATATTTTACAAAACAACCTGAACACAAATGTTTTGCTGCATACTGTAAATTTACCGAGGCTGGTTTTTCGCATAACGAACAAATAATTTTTTCCATAATGACTTTTAATCATAGAATATTAAAATAGATCTAATTGCCTATTTGCTATCCGCCAAAAACTACTTTTATTATTTCAATGTTATCCTTTGAATTTATTTTAGCGTCTTCAGGAACCAATTTTCCGTTCACTCTTACGAGTACTTCCTCGCGCGAAAACGCAAGTTTTTTTATAAGCTCGGAAATTTTTCCATTGAAATTACTGCGAATTTTCTTCGTTCCGATTGTTATAATCATAAAATTAACCTCAAATTAAGATTTATATACTTGGAGTGAAATATAATTGTATGGATAACGTAACGGATTTATATACAATAGTAAGAATTGCTGCAGCGGCATTGACTGCTCTATTAGTTATTTTCGTTATAGCTACATTCGTTCTAAAGTGAATATTATAAAATCATAAACTGTGCAATGAGCGCTTCTATTTGAATGCGTTCGTTCGCGCCTTCTACAAGTCGAAAATTATATTCTCCAATTTTATCCACAATTTTAACTTTCTTTTTTTCATCTATGAATAAATTATCTACTTCCCTATACATTTGTAACAATATGTCTTCGCCGGAAAGCCCATAATTGAAAATAAGTGCATCTAATTTTTTTTTTGCATCTAAAAATTTGCCTGCAAGAGAAAGTTCCATCATTTCACGTACTTCTTTTGGTTCAGCTCGAGAAGATATTTTGTAGGTTATTTCTTTTGTAATATGTTCGGAATATATAGCAGCTCCCTGAAGCACATTTATTGATTTTCGCATGTCGCCTTCGGAAATATAATAAATTGCTGTATACGCATCATCATCAATTTTGAGTCCTTCATTTTTTGCAATATATTCAAGCGTATTTTTCACGTCTTTTTCCTGCAATTTCAGAAATCGTAATATCGCAGTCCTGCTTTGTATTGGTTCAATTATTTTTGAAGAATAATTACAACTGAGTATAAATCGGGTAACATTTGAATAGAGTTCCATGGTGCGCCTAAGTGCATGTTGTGCATCTGTGGTTAGTGCGTCTGCTTCATCTAAAAAAATAAGCTTGAACTGCACATTTCCGAGTGCAATACTTCTTGCAAAATCCTTTATTTTACCTCTTACCACATCTATTCCACGTTCGTCGCTCGCGTTTAGTTCGAGCAAACTGCCCTTTATATTATTGCCGTAAAGTTCATGCGCAAGAGCTATTGCGGCGGTTGTTTTTCCAACCCCTGGAGGACCAGCAAAAAGCATATTCGGAGTATTTTTAGATTTTACAAATGCAATAAGGGTTTTGATTATTTTTTCTTGTCCTGCAATCTCATCAAGTTTGCGTGGGCGATATTTCTCACTCCAAGGAAGGAATTTATGTTCTAACATAATATCCACTAAAATTAGGTGCTCTCGTTTGTAGTTATTGATAATTCCTCAACTGAAAATGGAGTGGTACCTTTCCAGTATGTTTGGCTTTGTTGGATATTAGCTGAACTTCCAAACCCGGTAAATCCACCTAATAAACCAATTACAATTAATGCAATTACAAGTACTACAACAATAATAACGAGATATTCTGTTGAACCTTGTGCCTTTTTCGTTATATTAAATGGTGCAGTTTCAGAATAATTCTTGCGAAAATTGTTTATCTTAATTTTTTTGTTCAATTTAACCATAAACTCACTATTACTTTTTATATACAACGGTTTATAATCTAGCTGTTATTCTGCGTAATTAATTGTGCATTTTCAATTGAGAACGGAGATGTACTCTTCCAATATACATGACTCTGCTCTACAATATTAGGAGTTTTGTTTTCGGTAACTCCTCCTAATAAAATAATTGCAATTATGAGAATCAACGCAATTACAACAATCACAATAAAAGTAATTGGATATTTTGCCATTATATTTGAATTTGTATTCTGCTTTCCATCCGCAAATTCTTTTATAGTTGTTTTTTTATTTGAATTAACCATAAACCCACCATTACTCTTTATATGCAAAGGTTTATAATCTAGCTGTTATTTTGGTAACCAGTAATTCCGAACATCTTCTACAACTAAACCATTCGCGCGAACCAAAAACATTATATTTACTAATCTTTTGTATAGATTATAAAAAATACAACAGCCTTGTGAATTCTTGACCAGTTTTTACAAGGCCGAAAGAGGTAATTGATATTATTTTTGCGTTTTTTAGCGAATTTATATAATTTCAAACTTCGAAATCGGAAGGTTTTTATTTACTTGCGGATTTACTGTTTTCCACCATAATACCATCTTGAAAGTGAAATTACCACGGAACGCTTTTCCAACCTAATTTATTCGCAATAAAATTGCTTCCTGTATGTAATATATAAGTCATTATGAAAAGAAATGCTAATGATTGCCATTCAAAAACAACAAAAGATATAAATGGAATTGCAAATAAAAGCGCGATTATCAAGAACATAAGTTGATCTAATATAAATGGTTTTCCTGGTTCAATTCCAATCCTTCTTTTTAGAAAACTTCCAAATGCATCCCCAATCATAGTTCCAATGCTCATCATTGCAAACGTAATAAACTGAATTCGCGCATCGTGAAAAAAAGTCAAAACAGTGAAATAAGAAATTATTCCTCCTATTACAATACCTCCAAATATTCCTGCAAAAAATCCGCGCACGGTTTTTCCATTCCCTAAGATTCTTCTTCCATCAAAAAAACTTTTCCCAAAATCAAGTTTATTATCTCCGCACAAAATTACTGGTATTGCATTTGCGATATATGTAGGAAATATAAATATAATTAGCTCTATTACAGTAAAAATATTCATAAACGATTTTAATAAGAAAAGGATTATAAACTAAATACAAGAAAAACATTTATGAAAATCGAACCAATTCAAAGCGACAACAACAAAAAATGGATAAAATATGGAGGAGTAATGCTTTTGGGAATTGCATTCCTAGTTTTTTTAGCAGTGCTTGTATTCTCTTCGCTTTCTATGCATTTATCTGGAAAATGCATAGCCATTGTGGAAATAAAAGACGAAATAACCACTCAAGGTACACCTAACACACTCTTTGTTCCAGGTGTTCCTGGAAGTGAAGAGATCTCAACCGCAATAGAACAGATTAATTCTCGTGATGATGTTGGAGCAGTGCTTTTTGTAATAGACTCGCCAGGTGGCAGCGTTGTTGCAAGCCATGAAATTTATCAAGCAATCAAAAACCTTAAAAAACCAAAAGTTGCATATTTTCGGGAAATCGCTACATCAGGAGCGTATTACATTTCTGCAGGAACTGACTATATAATAAGTGAACCAAATACGCTTACTGGCAATATTGGTGCACTAATGTTTCTAAGTGATATGAGCGGTCTTTTTGAAAAAATTGGATATAATCTGACCGTAATAAAGAGTGGAGAAATGAAAGATATTGGTTCGCCATCGCGCCATCTCACGGAAAAAGAGCAAACTGTTCTTCAAACTTTGATAAACGAAATATTTTTAGAATTCAAAACCATAATTATTGAAAATAGAGGTTCGCGCCTCAACAAAGAAAAATTCGCAGAGGTTTTAGACGGAAGAATTGTTAGCGGAAGACAAGCAAAAGAAATCGGACTTGTAGATGCGCTTGGAAATAAAAAGGACGCGATAAAAAAAGCAACTGAACTTGCTGATATAACTGATAAAGAACCAACTATTTGTGAAATAGACGTTTCCGGAAGAAGTAATAGTATATTTAATATACGCTCGCTTTTTCCTGCAATCCAAAACAATATAAAAAAGATAAGTATTAGATATGAATGATTCAAATTAAGTTTTTAAATATTGTTAGGATTAATCTAAACAATGGTAAAGGCATTTATATTTTCCATAGACGCATTTGTGGCATTTACGCTTATATTAATAGTATTACATTCGCTTATTTATTTCGTAACGATTCCGCCGAGTTATTATAGTGCACTTATGCAGGCAAATTATCTTGCACGCGACGCGCTCTCTTCAATCACAATTGCAAACGCATCAAATGTTCTCGGTGATTCAGTATTAGAAAATATCACTCTTCTTGAATATATAATGCAAAATAGAAACAATGCTGAAATACAAACATATATTGGAACAACCATACCAAATGAATATGGATATGCATTTGAATTTTTCGATTCTAAAACACATACCTGGGAAACAATATATAATACAAAGGATCAATCTCTTGATTTGCACAATAAAGAATATCACAAACTCCGTGCGTCTGCGTATTCAATGTTTTTTGGTTATACAGATTCTAATAGAAACGGTTTTTCAAATCCTTTCTGTTATAAAACATGTAATCCAAATAAAAATCTGTTTGATTGTTCAACAACCCTATGCGATAGATCAATGATTTATAAAGCCGGCAATGCAACACTTGGTTTGGTAAGATTAATTGTTTATAGGTAATTTTATGAAGACAAAAACATTCAAGGGATTTTTTTTCGTACTTATTTCATTTATATTGATTTCATATATTTTCCTTTACTTTACTGCGTGGATAAATGCAATGGAAATTTCAGAAAAGGTTTCTTCCGAGAAATTTAGAGCAGTAAGTTTAGAAGGACTAACCGCACAACTTACACAAGAAAAATTTATGAAATTTTTTGATATTTCCGGTAATTACGCTCTCTTTAAAATAAATGAATATTCTTCAAATAGTTCCCATACAATGAAATATGATATTAACAGAGAATTATTCTACCTTAATCGCACATTTTTCAGTGTAATCACAAATGGCAGTTCAAATGATTTTGAAAATGAAGCTCTTAATTATTCAGATAGCGAATACGGCGTATATACTTTCTATGCATGGCTCAAAAACCTTAATTCAACTCTTTCACAAGCAGGACTTGAAATAAAATTATTTAATATAACTAATATGAACTTTAACCAGATAGATATAGTAACCTTCAATGCAACTATAAACATTTCTATTTTTATAAGTGATAACTTATCCATGATTTCTATTAATCGCACATTTCATTTGGAAAAAAATTTTAGCATAGAAGGATTTCCAGACCCAATGATAAAAAGGGAATACGCGAAAATAGATTCTTCTTCAAATATTGAAAAACGAATATATGTTAATGATACTCTATTGAAACTTGACATCAAAAATATTATAAATGGAACACAAGGACAGGGCTTCTTTTATGGACCGTTGATTAATACGACTGATTCTATAAACAGCAATATAGCACTAAAAGGACAATACATATTAGTAGGTACTTATGATGAAATAATTAGCGTACCTGATTATTTGCAGTTTGGTGCGTATATATTAACAAATCAACCCATTGAAATTAGTACTTCCTGTCCTAATAGAAACGAAGACAAAACCTTCATGGCAATTACTTACAATTCTTCGCAAGCGTGCGCACTTAAAATTAAAAATAATGTAAATCAACCTTTCGCAGTAATTAAAGATTTTGATATAAAAAAGTTTAGCGGTCCAAATAGTGAATATCACGCACTTATAATCGCCAATCACTCAACAGAGGAAGTAAAAAATAATGTTTCCAAAAAGAATTACAATGTTTCTGCGTACGATATTGAGAATTTACGCGATGCAACAATTTGCGCATATTTTATACCATCTACGCGCGCTCCTTCTTATGCACAAAGGCTTTCTGCGGATGCTCTTTCACTCAAAAGTCCAAATGGAATGGAATCTTTCTTAGTAGGAAGATGGGCCGGAGGAGAAAATTTAGCGACTGGTAAAAAAATGTATGAAAATTCCAGCCGCGTAGATTGGGAATTTTTCAATACAACAATTAAAGGTATAAAAATTCGGGGAATGCCGGGTTGTAAGACATTTTCAATGTGTTCAACAGGAGTTGGTATAGATGCACCACTCGGACACTTTAGATTTAGCAGTGATTCACTCTCTTTTTATAAAATTATGGATATAGCATGCAATGACGGTCGTGCAAGGTGCAATACATGAAAGCGCAATCTAGTTTTGAGATGCTCGTAACTGTTGCAACGTTTCTTGCATTTTCAATGCCAATTATTTTGGCAGCGCTTGCAGCATCACAGCTCAAAGTTGAAGATTTTTCACTTTTTCATGGAAGGACCCTGGTTCAGTATCTTTCGGATAATGTAAATGATGTATACTTACAAGGTAATGGAGCAAAACGTACCATTCTTCTTGATTTTCCTCCCAATAGTAAAAATCTAACAGTTTTTAACCATACAATTACTCTCTATCTTGCCAGTTCAAACGGAGTGTATGAAATTTCTCATCCATTTTTTGCGAATGTAAGTGATTTCAATGTTTCAAGAACCGGAATTGCCAATATTAATATTAGCATGGAAGAAGGACAGGTGAAGATACGATGATTTTAAAAGGACAGGTTGCAACTGAATTTTTTGTTTATTCTTCAGTTTTCCTCATTGTTGTATTGAGTGCGTATTCTGTTATCTTCTTTGTTCAGAATATAGAAAAATCAAATATGGATTTACTTTATGTAAAATCATTTGGTGAAAATTTTGCAGTGCATATAAATACTGCAATGAACGCTCAAGAAGGATTTAATTACACTATGAAATTTGATAAGAGAATATTAGGAAAAGAATATAGAGTTCTGTTTAGACCTACTGAAAGTGGAAAAAATGCATTCACATTTATAAGTTGGAGCGAAAAAAACATATCGTATGTTTATCCTATCGGAAATATAGCTTTACTTAATGGAACCTGTGTTTCCAAACCCATTCCTCCGAAGCTATATTATGAAATAAACACAAACCTCGAAATGGTTAATTTTTACAATGATGGGGAAAAAATAATTATTTCTCAAATGGGATGCTAATGAGAAACTATAAAAAAGGCCAGTATTTCAGTTTTGATGCAATAGT
This sequence comes from Microcaldota archaeon, assembly GCA_020726005.1. GTDB lineage: Archaea > Micrarchaeota > Micrarchaeia > Anstonellales > Bilamarchaeaceae > JAHJBR01. The sequence goes on from DYTL01000015.1 coordinate 12,193, forward strand.
TGCCTCAATAATTTTCATACTTACTTTTATATCTTTGGTTAGCTACTGGTTTAGCGTTAAATCAATGTTAGAATCTAAGGAGAATGAATTAGAAAAGCAAGCTATTCGCATAAGTGATTTTATGCTTATTAATCTAACAATTTCACATGAAGATAAACGCATAATGAATAATACACTACAAACACTTAGTTCTTTAAACTACGGCCAATTAAAAAATAGATTTAATAGCCCATATAATATCTTTATTAATATTACTAAACAAGGTAAAAATAATGGTATGCCTATTGTTGTTCTAGGTAATGCACCGCCACCCAAAATACGGGATATAGCAAAAGTAAGAAGAGTATTTATTCTTGTAAATGAAACATACGAAACTCCAGCTACGCTTGATATATATCTATATAAATGAGTTGTTAGAAAATACACTATTCAAATTTATTGGCAAGCCATTCTTCAAAGGTTGGGTCTTCAACTACATAAATTTCTTTTTCTGTCTTTTCAACAATCCGTGAGTCGTTGAATAGAGGTATTCCAATGCTTTGTCATTAATGCTTGAAAGAGTTGAAATTATCTCTTTAACAGTAAATCCGCAAGTAAATAAAAACTTTCCGTAAGAGTTAAAAATATACGGATA
>DYTL01000016.1 GCA_020726005.1 Microcaldota archaeon
AATTTATAAATATGTTCTTTATGTAACTAGGGTTACATTTTTAGATATTTAATTTATTCAGTTTCTTATTAGTAAGAAATTATGGGGTTGATGGTGTATACCTTCTATAAGGGGATTAATCTCTACACCCCCTCTTTTTAGTAATTGTAAAATTTTCATACACTCAACGGGCGGTATATTTTTACTAAAATTAAGGTTTATATTAGGTATCCATTTTAATCTTGCATAAAGATTCTCAATATTGGTATACGTACCACTGGGTGTATTATTTATCATAAGCTTATATCTATACCGTCCATTGTTTTGTGCTACTTTTATTATTTTCACATAATTGAACTGACCATCAGCATAACATATATGAGCCGGAACAACATGCATCTGATGCATACATATCCCCTTTTTATCATCTTTTCTATGATATTATATAAGTATATGTAGTAAAGTATTTAAATATGTGCATTTAACAAAAAACACGCAGAATTATTTTGATGCATTAATAAAATCAAGTTGAGAAAAAAGACGAATGGTCTTTTGTGGAATTCGTATACTAAACATTTCTCAAAAGCATACCAAAAGTTTTATTTTAACTCTGTTCTTAATTATTTTATGCGCATAAAATTAAACATAACTAAAAATGTATATGAAAACGCCGCGGTTTACTATGATAAAGCAAAAGAAGCGTGCGTGAAAATAAAAGGAGTAGAAATTGCTATAAACGAAACAAAAAAAGAAATGGAAAAAGCGAAAAAAGAGCAAACTATTTTAGAAAAAGAACGAATCAAACAAACAAAAATTGCGCGTAAACAAGCATGGTACGAAAAATTCCATTATTTTTTTACTTCTAATGGAAAACTCGTTATTGGTGGAAAGAGCGCGGATCAAAACGATTTTATCTATAATACCTATTTTGGAGAAAATGATTTGTTTTTTCATGCAGATATTCAAGGTGGAACTATTTGTATTTTAAAAGAAGGAGCTAATGCAGATAATAAAGAAATGCTTGAAGTCGCACAATTCGCTGCTTCTTTTTCAAATGCATGGAAAAATGGAAATGCAGCAGTTGATGTTTATTGCGTAAAAAAGGATCAGGTCTCAAAACACGCGATCAGAGGTTTTATAGCAAAAGGCGCATATGCAATAATCGGTGAAAGAAAATGGTTCAGAAAAACACCACTTGGACTTAAAATTGGAATTGAAAATCAATGTGACCGAAGAGATCTCACTGTAAGTAGGCAGAGTAGGTCTCATTTGATCACAACTTCACAAACTGTAACTGCAGCAAGCTACGAGGTATCAAACTCGCAATTTGTGAATGAAATTGCAATTATTTTACCTGCGAATTGCGAACGAAAAATTAATAAAGAACTTTATATTATTCCTGGCACACACGAAAAAGGCAAAATAGTTAAAAGAATTTCAAAATTATTAAGCGCGCATCCTGACGATGTACAAAATATTTTGCCTTCTGGAAGAATAAGTTTAAAAAATTAGCGCGAGTATTTATAATAACACTTATTCTATTCAAAGAAATGCCCTAAATTTTTTTGTCTTCCTTTGTTTTTCAAATCATCTTCGTTATAACCAAGCTCTTTGAGTATTTTCATCACCGCTGGGAGTACTTGATTATTTATATAATAATCCGCATCGTAATCTTTCGCGTATTCTGCAATGTCTGCTTTTTCTGAAATGGTTTTTCCGTTTTTCGTGATTATATACGCTATAACGCTTCCTTTTTCCAATGGAACTCCACGGGCTATTGCTTTTTTCGCTGCTGCAAGTTCTGGACTTATAATATCATAATCATCTGGTTTTTTCATAAGCTGAGTATAAATAATAAGATCATCTATTGATGTATTGCCATTCTTAAGTTTTTCAATAGTTTCCTTTACTACCGAGACTGCTTTTTCTTTGCTTCCTTCCTTTAAAATAATTTCAAGTATTCTATATTGTGTATTTCTTGCAATTTTACTCCAATCCCTACGCACAAGTTCAAATCCACGTATTTTTATATTTCCGTCTTCGGATAACATCGCGTACTTCTTTTTCGCGCCTTTTTCATCCTGCTTTTTTGAAACAAAAACACCGCGCAAATAAAAATTTTCTAATTCAAGCTCCATTTTTTCAGGCAGTTTGCTATTTATCTCATCTAAAAATGCGAGTGCGTGCTCTTTTTTCTTGTCTCCGAGAAGCAAAAAAAGCGAGTCAGTATCTGTATAAAGTACTTTAAATCCGCATGCTTCTGCTTGCAAAGCCGCGTTATGTATGTGCATTCTTCCCCATGCAGTAACGCTTTCTGCGCATTGTCTATTATACCAACGCGAGCGTGCGTATCCTAAATAACCATAAAAAGAATTAGCTAAAATCTTAAGTGCATGGCTTTTCGCATAAAGTTTTTTGTATTCTGAGCTTTCTTTTTTAACCATTTTAAGCTCTTTTTTTACTCTTGTGCGTATATCCAAAAGACATTCTAATGTGTTGGGTATTATTCCTTTTGGTTCACTTATAAATTTCGCGCCAGTAGGAGAAACGTATATATCTCGTGTAGTAGTATTATCATTAGCGATATTATTTTTTATTATACATGTCGGGTCTATATTATACGAAATGATTATTGATGGATATAGCCCACGAAAATCAAAAACAGCAACATTATCATAAATTCCTGGTTCCGGAAGCTTAACGAACGCACCTTCTATTGGATTTTTTTGTCTTTCTATAATTTCTGCTTCGCCTGGTTTCGAAGGAATTATTTCATTTCTGGGTTGGGACTCGTGCATGAGCAAGCTTTCAACAAGTTGGCCGCTTGTAGCCAAACTCGTATCAAATAATGGCATTCTTGTTAACTTACTTAATTCAATAAGAAGCGGAAGTATAATTTCTCCTAATTCTAAAGTAACTTCAGAGTCCCCTAACGAATATTCTGCTAATTCATTAAGCATATTCTTGTCCCACATTTCCCATATATTCAAACGCTTAACCATTTTCTTCTTTTTACCTGTCATTTCTTCATAGATCTTTTCAAGAGTAAATTCTTGTGCCTTTATCAACCCAATAAATCCGAAAAATCTTATTCCCGGATAAATATCCAAATGTATTCTTCCGTTAATTTTTGCACCATTAATCATTCCTTTTTTTATTGGTCTAAAATCTGTTCCATCGCGTCCAATTGACAGTTTTGTCTTTAATGTGTTAGCTCTTATTTTTAGATATGGAAGATCAAAATTGCTTGAATTGTATCCGTAAATTAAATCCGGATTTAGTTCCTTTATTTTTTTACAGAAATCAGAAATCATTTTTTGTTCATTCTGGGAAAGATGAACAAATTTTTTTTCATTAGTTTTATAAGTAAACACGCCTTTTTCACTGTCGCACGCATAACTTATCATTACTGCAGGATCTTTTATTGCTCTTGGTGTACCAAGGGGATTATACGTTTCTATATCAAAAGCCATTTTCTTTAAATGAATTTCATTCTCATTTTCTTCTATTTTCAGAAATTTTGTTATTATCCTTTCTTCGCGTTCGTACTCTAAAATTGCAAAAGGAGTAATATTCAAATCCATCATAAATCTTTTTGCATAATGTATTCCATGCTCATAACATTTGAATGGGATTACCGATCTAAGTACAACAACATCCGAAGGTTTATTGCAATAAATTTTCAAAAGCTTCTTTTTCTTCCCACGAAGTACTTTTTCAACTTCTTCAACACGTTTTACCTTTATAATTTCTCCATTTTTACTTATAGCAAGTTTTATAATTTCTTCCTTCCTTTCAATCGCATCTGCATAAAAATAAGGATCATATGCATAAAGCAATCGCATTGTTTTTTTTCCTTTTATAAGAAGTCGCGCGTAGGTTTTATTATTTTTGAAAATATAATCCGTATCTAAAAATATGGCCCTTTTTTTAACCATAGATGCAAATTCGCGATTAATCTTTATAATCCTAATTTATGTAAAAACTTTTTTTCCAATTGCGAAAAAGAATACACATCTATACCGATATAATGAATGTCGCGTTGCGAAAATAAATTTATTTTATTATTCGCTCATCAAAAGACGCCATATAAAAACGTAATCTATTTTTTCAACGCGAGCTCTTTTTCTACAAGCTCATCAACTACGTCTATCGGAAGATATCTTCGTCCTGCAATCTTCACATGTGGAATTCTTTTTCTATCTAATCTTCGTTCAAACGCATTCCTTTTTATTCCAATTCCGGCTTTATGAAGTTGCTGAATTGACTGAGTCACATTGTAATATGTTTTTGCAATGTGCGTGAGGGCATCAACTGCTTCGCGTGGAACAAGTCTTTTTGTGCCGATTTTTACTGAAGGTACAGACGTTTTCTCAATTCTACCTATAAATGCGCGATAATTAATTTTGGGATTGAATTTCTGATAAGTTTCAAATGCGTCTTTTACAGAATAAAAGTCATCCTTTATATTCATAAGTACATTAAGCGAATCCACAGGAACATATCTTTTCTTTCCGACTTTCACCGAAGTTATTGTACCTCTTTCAATACGGCCTCCAAATGCACGGAAAGAAAGTTCAAAATTATTTTGTCTTAAAAGTTCATAGGCATTTTGAAGAGTATAAAGACCCTTTTTCTCTAATGCATCATCTGTAAGCTCCTTATTTTGATAAAGTTTTTGGGCTTCATTATAAACATTTGCGAGAGAAGACGAAATTGAATTCTGTCTATTTTCGTAGTTATTTTCTATTTTCTCAACATTTATAACCTTAAGTCTGTTTATATATTCGTCGTCGATTTTTCGATTTATAATAATTCTTTTTCCTTTTGGCATATAATCACCTTTATTTTATATTAAACTAACCATATTATAGCTGTGTGTATTTATAAACATTTCTATTGATTAGGGCTCAGTAATTCCGAACATCTTCTACAACTTTTCGCGTTTTTTAGTGAATTTATATAATTTCAAACTTCGAAATCTGAAGGTCTTTATTTACTTGCGGATTTACTGTATATAAAAGAATAATTCAGTTTTTTATAAAGCCTCTTTCTGTAAGCAGTTTTGCTTGAAGAGGAGTATACCTCCAGATAATATCGCCTTTTTTGTCGCCTTCTATTTCCCATGGTTGCACAATTACTATATCTCCGTCCTTAACCCATATATTATTTTTCAATCTACCAGGAATTCGGCAATTACGCTCTTTTCCATCTTTACATGCAACAATTGTCCTACTACCACCTACTAACCCGATTACCATCCCAAAAACTTCCTTTTCTCTAGGTAATCTTATTCTAAATTGCAGTTGCTCTTCTGGTGGTGGGTTATTCGCTCGCATAGACATCACTTAACCGAGCGCCTGGCACCGCATGCCTCGCAAATTATATTTTTAAGACCATGCCCTAATTCTTCAACATGAGTATCCGGCTTTTTGCACTGTTTACATATTACATAAAAATTAACATACTCCTCAAATTTCTTATTTATCAAATCTCCGAAGAATTTTCTCTGCAAGATAAGACGTTCTCCATCAATGTTCGCTGGAACAGCGAGTTCTTTGGAAAGAAACTTCATAATTTCGTCACGCTTGCGCCTTATCTTATCTATGGCTGGACCAAAATTTTTGACTATGGTTTTTGTTCCTTCAGCAAATGACTCTAACTTCGTAATTTCGAATCTTTCGCCATTGAAAAGTTTCTCAGGAATATTTTTATACGCATTATCAAGCAAATCTTCATATTTTTTCATCTGCGCACCGTAAATTCTCATATTTTTATAGTCAACGACCAAAGGTTTTAGTCCTTGATTGTCGTAATTGATATTCTCTTCTTTATTTATAACCTTATTGTTTGAGGTAAGTGTTCAATATTTCCTTTTCTCATGTAAAATGCAGGGAGCAGGATTTTCAACAATATCATTCACGTTTTCTTTTGGATGAATGACAAAAGTTTTTGGCTTTCGTGCCATTTCGTATAAGTATCAAGACAAAAACTTTTCTTAGATCTTTTCTTTTTCTAAAAGAAAAAGAATCTTGGTTTGAACCTGCGCAGCCGCTAAGGCACAGGGTCCTAGGCCCTGCACGTTTAAACCACCTTCAGTTCCTTCTAAAAACTTGAACTGAAGACGTTTGACCAAAGCTCCGCCATCCCTGCAAAAATAAATTTATTTGCCACAACTGCCATATGAATTTGTTATATTAGTTGAAAGTGAGTTATTGCATACAACTGGAGGAATATTAAATGCACTACAAATTAATGTTTTAATTCCTTCAGGATCTCTAGCGAAATCTGCTCCGAAAAATTTGTTATTAATCCTCAATGAAGGAGAATATATCGCAGATAATGTATTAGCAGCACTAACGTCTGCCAAATACAACGCCTCTCCGTTTTGATCTACACAAGACATTACCTCAGTTGAATTAATGCTAATTTGGTCCATTAATTTAATAGATTCATTTTTGTCACAATTGATGTTATTCTTACATAATGGATAAATTATTTCAATGTATTTGGTAGCATACGTCCAATATTTAATCAGATTTATTTGCTGAATGCAAGCTTGAATTTTATTTTGTTGGCGTTCGTAATTTCCATGCATATCACTAAAGAACCTTACTTTGATATCTGCTTTTTTATTAAATAGCGGCCCAACAAAAGTAAATGAATTTAGTGCTTGGACTCCGGCAGGACAATATGAAAAAATATATAATTCCACTATTGGTATATCTAATTTGGTAAGATTTACTAAAGAGATACTATTAGTTATATTACTCTGTTTATTCTGTTGGGCTTCTATAAGTTTTATTTTCGCTGCAAATTCATCAATTTTTTCAGCGCTGCCGTACATGTACTGAACATCACGTGATACTGGAACGAGTACTGGTCTGCCCACCTCATCAGAAAAATTTATCAATATAAATTGACCGTTATCTTTAGCATTGTTGAATTTGAGTGTAACATTCTGTTTATATTGTATGCGTATAAATGCTTCAATAGTTTCCTTGAGTTTTAGGATCTTTTCAAGAGAAATTTGAGCAATTTTCGTCGTTTCATTAAACATAGAAGCAGTATTATTTGTACTAGCATTGAATATTGGTGCAACAGTATTACCTAGGCATCCAATTATAAGCATGATTATTGATATCAGTACATAAATTGCAATTATATTTTTATTCATTGTTTCATCTTTTAAATTTCCGCATTTTTGATATGCTCGGCTTTTCCATACCCGATCTGTTTTGCTATAATTATTATATCTGCAGTATTTTTTAATGCAATAGAAAATGCTGAATCAGAAGCAACGACAATTGTTTTTTTCAAATATTCTCTTGCTTTTTTAAGTACTGGGATAAAATCAGTATCTCGAGTCATAAGCGCAAGAATGTCAGTATCTTTTTCCATTATATATTCCATTGCTTCTACTGCCATGATTACGTCTACATCCCCCGTAGTTATTTCAGTTCCAAATCCCTGATTTACCATTGCTTCTATAAGTTTATCAGATGCATACTGGTCAAGATAAACTTTTGCAATTCGGATATCTCCATATTTTTGAAGCTCATTTTTAACTTCTATCAAATCAATACTAACCTCTTTCCGTATACTGTTTGGACCATCTATAAGAAATACTATTTGCTTGTTCTTCTTTTTTCCTAAAATATTGTCAAAAAAACCCACCACATTATCACCATTATATATCAAAAAATCTGATTGCATTTTTTGCCGTACATTCTGCAACTATATTTTTATCAAGCTTTTTAGTTTCTGCAATATATTCAATTGTGCGTTCAACTTCATAAAAAGTTCGTACAATATAAGGCGAATCAGTTTCAACTAATAGATTTTCTAGTGCAACACTATTTATAATCTTTCTCCTTTCTTTTGAATGTAAAGGAGAAATTGAAATAAATGCACCCAAATCAATTACTTTTTCAGCTTGTTTAAGCGTACCGGAAAAGAAATGCATCATTATTCCATGAGTATATTTACGTTCATATAAAATATCAATTACTTTTTTTTCTGCGTTGCGTGAATGAATCACAATTGGAAGTTTTAATTCTTCGGCAAGGTCGAGCATTTTATAAAAAACTATTTCCTCGTTTTTTACATTTTCAGAAGTTTTCGCCCAATACAAATCTAATCCGATTTCACCTATAGCATTTGGTTTGTATTTTTTTATTTCATTAATCCACAAATCTAATTTCGTAATTCCTTCCTTTACTGTGGTTTGGGGTGCGATTCCTAAAACATAAGGAATTTTATATTTTTTTGCGATTGCAGTATTCTTTATATTAGAAAAATGTGAATAACCGACAGTAACCGGAAGCCAACCGGGTTTAATTTGTATATGTTTATAGGAATCAAGGTGGCAGTGTGCATCAATAATAGGAACGTGATCTTTCATTTTTCTGACCTGTTACTAAATTATATATATTGAAACGCAAGGTTTTTGTCCGTTCCAGTTCATTAGAAATTTGTTCAAGCAAGGTTTTTTTGAATTTAACGAAATCATCGCGGCTATACTCTACGTTACCTATTGCATTACGTATACTTTTTACATTAAAGCAATACATCCCATCATACACTCCTTCTACATTATGGCAGAAGTAAATATCACTGGAATTATTTGCAATATTTACTTCAAAGGTACGATTCACATTTTGCACGTAATGAGTATTAATACAAAATGAAGAAGAAAACGCGCAGGTTCCTCCAAAAATGTTAGTAGATTCGCGAGGCCAAAATGAGAATCCTGCGTTTTTTGTTAATACAGCCAGTATGTTTTTGTATGCGTTTATCGCATTGGCTGAAACAATCGGGGCATCTAAATTTGTACATTTTTCGGAATAATAACATGAAATGTATGCAATACAGCTTGCATTTTCAATCATCTCGCTAAGATTACTACTTATTTCATTTCTAGGTAATGAAACCAATGCAAGTTGTTCTTTCTCCATCCCAATAAAAACTTTTGAAATATTCTCTAACATCCAGTATTTCTTAATTACATATACATCTTCGTTGCTTATTGGTGAGCGCTCCATACTAATGTCGTAAAAATCCACATTAGAAGAAAGCCATTTTCCATATTTATCTATGTCGGAAAGCTCCTTTCCAACTAAAATAGAACTTGTAGAACGCCATGCTTTTTCTACTTCTTCTTTAGCGCGTTTTGGATCGCAGCCATCGTTAATTAAAGGTTTCGTACTCAAAACCATTGAACTTTTTTTCATTTTCAATAAATCAAAAAGGCCCGGTGCACGTTTTTTGTTAGAAAGTTCGCTTCTCAATTGTTCGCGCAGTTGGGATTCTATTTTTGAATATTCTATAGGAGTAAGCTCAAAGTTTCCGATGAGATATTTTTTCCCCCGCTGGAAGAACGAAAACCAACATTTCTGACAACCATCAAGATTACTTGAATAAAATATGTCCGAAGAACCAGTTATTAAGAATGATTCAAACAGACGCATCGCACTTTTAGGTCCACCGATGCATCTGGCGCGTATCGCAAATGATGCATTTCCACTATCGTGCGTTCCAAACATATATTTACTATTTCTTATAAATGACGAACGCAGTACATATTCTGATTTAGATACCATATTAGAATCGCTAACAAAAAAACTATCAATAATATTACTGGAGCGTTCTATGTTTTTGCATGTTCCTAATACTATGTTTCCAGTATAAATAAAACGCTCATAAAGTGCATTCGCAATACTATCTATATCTTTTATCTCATTTATGGAAAGCGGCGGAAACTTTCTTTTCCAATCAAGTTCATCAAAAGCCAAAAATTTTGCAGAGGACATATAATGTTGACCTGAAACATAAACATCATTGTTAGAAATGTATGACTTAAAAATATTTGGTTTTTGCATATATTCAGTTAGATAGGGTATAAAATTAGTAAGTGGTCCAATTTCATCTCCAAACAATATTCGACAGGTTTGTCTAAATTTGGAATCAAAATCAAATTCTGATAACATAGTAAGAGTTTAAAAATAGTAAGAGTTTAAAAATACCACAGGTACAATCAAAAACAGTAATTCCGAACATCTTCTACAACTAAACCATTCGCGCGAACCAAACATTATATTTACTAATCTTTTGTACATATAAAAATTGTATATATAAAAAATTGCGATTTTGCAGTAATTCAACTAATTTGAAAATATTTTTTCGCGTTTTTTAGCGAATTTATGTAATTTCGAAATCGGAAGGTTTTTATTTACTTGCGGATTTACTGATACTTGAAATTATAAATACGTATTAAAATTTAGATGATTAAATGAAAGCTAATGAAGAAGAAATTGATAATGAAGAAAAAATTAGCGCATTATCTGAAGCATTATTTAAAGATTTTTACATTGGAAAAATAGAAAAAAATTAAATAAAAAATAGGTGATATAAATGGTTGTTAATATCATAATACAATTCGGGTTTGCGCTTGCGCAACTTATAATGGGCCTTGCGCTTGCGATTGGCTCGATATATATTTCGCTCAAGCTTTTTGATAAATTTACAAAAAACTTAGATGAATGGACAGAAATAAAAAACGGTAATGTTGCGGTTGGTTTGTTGTTTGGAGGAATAATTCTCTCTATTGCGATAATAATAGAAGGCGGTGTTTCGGGAATAATGGTATATGTTGTTCCTGGGATGAGTCTTACTGCTGGTATAGTTGGATTCGCAATAGGAATCGTTAATTTGATTATAATCATGATTGCTGCGGTTGTTTCTGTTTATATTGCTATAACGGTTCTAGACAAAATTACTCAAGATATAGATGAAATAGCAGAACTCAAAAAAGGCAATGTTGCAGTCGCAATAATGATGGTTGCAGTGCTTCTTGCAGTTTCATTCGTAACCAAAGGAGCGGTTAATGGAGTTATCGGAATAATCAACATGACTGAAATTATCGAATTATTTGGACTATAATTTTTTGATTTTTACAATATATTGCATTAATACGTTATCGCGTGGTGTAATCGTTGTCCTTCAGGGTGAGGAGATGCCAGTCGAAATATGGTTGAATAAAAATGAATATTGACAAATGTGCTAATTTTTCGGATTGGTATAATGAAATTCTTAAAGAAGCTGAACTGTGCGACCTTCGCTACAATATAAAAGGATTTATAGTTATTATGCCGTGGGCGATGAAAAGTATAGATATAATATACAAATTTTACAATGCGGAACTGGAAAAAACAAACCATCTGCCTGCATTCTTTCCATCACTAATCCATGAAAAATCGTTTTGGGCAGAAAAAGAGCATGTAAAGGGGTTTATTCCAGAAGTGCTTTGGGTTACAGGAGCAGGAGACAAAAAATTAGAAGAAAGATATGCGTTAAAACCAACAGGCGAAGCATGTATTTATCCAATGTATGCGCTTTGGGTTAACGGTATTTCAGATTTACCAATAAAGATATATCAGAAAGGATGTGTATGGAGACATGAAACAAAAGCAACCAAACCGTTTATACGCGGACGAGAATTTTTGTGGATAGAAGCGCACAATGTTTTTTTAAATGATGAAGAAGCAAAAAAACAAATTATTGAAGATGCAACGATAACGAAAAAAGTTATATGGGAAAAATTAGGAATTCCGTTCATAGTTTTCAAAAGACCGCAGTGGGACAAGTTTCCTGGGGCAGATAATACGTTTGCAGTAGATACGCTTATGCCTGATGGAAAAATATTACAAATTGCAAGTACTCATCTTCTTGGTCAGCATTTTTCCAAAGCATACGGAATAAAATACATAAATGAAAAAAATGAAAGTGCGCACGCATGGCAAACCTGTTATGGACCAGGAATAAATCGAATTTATGCAGCTATGATATCATTACATGGGGATAACAAAGGGCTTGTGCTTCCATTTGAAATTACGCCCATTCAAGTTGTAATAATTCCAATAATAAGAAAAGAAAATGAGGAAAAAGTAATTTCTGTGGCTAAAGAAATTCAAAAAAAACTCTCCAAAAACTTGCGCACGCATTTGGATTTGCGCAATCAAACACCGGGATTCAAATTCAATTATTGGGAAATGAAAGGGATCCCAATTCGGATAGAAATAGGCGAGCGCGATATTATGAACGGAACGGTAGTGCTTGTTATGCGCAATAATGGAAAAAAGGAGAATGTAAAAATAGAAAATATTAAAAATATTGTTCGTAATACTGGAAAAATATTAGATGCTCAGCTTGCTACAAAAAGCTCGGAACGATTTATAAAAAGTTTGGATTGTGCTAAAAATAGCACAGAAATGGCAAAAAAAATAGATGAAGGTAGAATAGTGAAGGTTGCTTTTTGTACTGATCAAATGCAAGGTGAAAAATGCGTAAATGAATTAAAAGAAAAATATTCTTGCGATGCGCGCGGGACTATATTCTCATTTTTCAACTCAAATAAATACGAATTTGAAAGTTCTGATATACCACACGAAGATAAATGCATAAACTGTGGCAAGTTCGCGAATATATATATGTATTTTGCAAGACAATATTGAAATAAAAAATAGAATGTACAAAATATTCTTATTCTTAAATAGCCCTATCGTCTAGTGGTCAAGGATACAAGGCTTTGGACCTTGGGACTCCAGTTCGAATCTGGATAGGGCTAAATTTTATCATGTTTTATCTTAATTTCGCCAATTCAGAACAACACATTACTTTTTTTTATAACATAGGTTTAAATAACGTTATGTTTAAACCCTAACTCCACGGTTTAAGTAATAGATTTTCATTCAAACCCATTTTTTC
>DYTL01000017.1 GCA_020726005.1 Microcaldota archaeon
TATAATGTTTGGTTCGCGCGAATGGTTTAGTTATAAAAGATGTTCGGAATTACTGTGTAATTAAGAACGCAAAGATTTAAATAATCTTTGCGTTTTAAATATTTATGGTAAATATTGAAGACATAAAATCTGCAATTATTGATCGGGAAAAGGAATTACGCGAAAAATTTCAGACAGAAAAAATTATAGAAAGAGAAATCCAAACAACAGCTCAAATGTGTATTACCTCCGATATTGCATTTATTATTACAGGTCCGCGAAGATGCGGAAAATCAATTCTTGCATATATGCTTGCACAAGGAAAAAAAAGTGCGTATGTAAATTTTGATGACGAACGACTGATAGTTGAAGCAGCGGAATTAAATAAAGTTTTAGAAGCATTGTATTCACTTAAAGGAGAAGTGGAATATATCATTTTTGATGAAATTCAAAATATTATTGGATGGGAATTGTTCATATCAAGACTTCTTCAAACAAAAAAAATTATTATAACTGGTAGTAATGCGCATTTGTTAAGCAAAGAATTTGCAACCTATCTAACCGGAAGGCATATCGGTTGTGTGCTTTTTCCATTTAGTTTTCGTGAGTTTATTAAATTAAAAAATATTGAATATAATCTTTATAGTACTGAAGATAAAGCAAAAATAAAGAACTACTTTTCAGAATACATTAAGAATGGAGGATTTCCATTAGTTCAGAAAATTGGGAGAGTTTTTCTTGCAGAAACATATAAAGACATAATTGAAAGAGATGTTCTTCAAAGATATAAAATAAAATATGTAACAGTACTCAAAGAACTTGCAAAATATTTAATCTCTAATACTACAAAGGAAATTTCGTTTAACAAGCTAAAGGAGATACTTAATATCAAAAGTATTCATACTATTAAAAATTATACTACTTACCTACAAAATACTTATGTAGTATTCTTACTTGAACGTTTTTCGTTTAAACTTAAAGAACAATTACGAGCTCCAAGGAAGGTATATTGTATTGATACCGGTCTTAGTCAAATGATTAGTTTTAAAATTACAGAAGATAAAGGAAAATTACTTGAAAATATTGTAGCAATTGAGCTTTTCAAAGATACGCAAAATGATAGTAAAAAAGAACTTTATTATTGGAAAGATTATCGACAAAGAGAAGTTGATTTTGTTATCAAAGAAGAAAATAAAATAAAACAATTAATCCAAGTAACTGATATTTCCTCAAAAATAGAATTACCAGAAAAAGAATTGATTTCACTCATCAATGCAAGTAACGAATTATACTGTAACGAACTAATTGTACTTACAAGAGATTATGAGACAAGAGAAACATTTGAAAAAAAAACCATTCGGTTTTTTCCTGTATGGAAATGGTTGCTTACTAAAGCGGTCTCGTTGAAGTAGTTTTTCCGAACGAAATTGGTTCAAATGGTTTGCTTTCTGTTTTTTTTTCTATTTCTGAGAGTAATTCACTATAATCCATTTCTTCTTTTTTCCCTGTTTCTCTTATTGTTACCGCAAGTTTTCCGCTGTTCATTTCTTTATCTCCAACTACTGCAATATAAGGGCACCATTCAATTTCTGCATTTCTAATTTTTTTACTTAATGTTTCCGCACTATCATCAATATCTACGCGCACTTTTCTTCCATTTGCTCTTTCTTGTAGTTCTTTTGCGAATTGAATATGTTTTTCTCCTATTGGAATTATACGTAGTTGTATGGGTGAAATCCAAAGCGGAAATATTCCTTTCTTTCCGTTTTTAATTTTCATTGCTTCTTTTTCCAAAAGTGCATAAATTACACGTTCAATGCTTCCGCTTATCGATGCATGCAGAATATACGGACGCTGTTTTTGTCCATTATTATTAATATAATTTATATCGTAGGTTTCAGCATTCTCAACATCAACTTGTACCGTGCTAAGTGTACTCGCTTTATCCATCGCATCTATGAAATTAAATTCAAACTTAGTAATAAAATATGCATAGCGCTCATCAAAAAGTTCTATAAAAATTGGCTTATCTATTTTTTTAACTATATCGATATACCAATCTTTATTCTGTTCAAAGAAATCTGTTTGTGCTCTGAATGCTATTTCAAGTTCATCAAAATTCAAATCGCGATTCCATTCCAAGCATTTATTAAATTGTTTTCTGAATTCTTCTTTTGTTTCATTAATATCCAAAGTCATAGTATGCATATCTGGCATTGTAAATGTACGCAAGCGTTTTAGTCCTGCAAGTTCGCCGCCCTGCTCTTTTCTAAAACTATATTTCGTAAGCTCGTACATTTTAAACGGAAGTTGTTTATAACTCAGTATCATATCATGTAAAATAAGGAATTGGCCAAAACATGCTGAAAAACGGAGAAAGAACTTTTTCTTATCTGAGAGCACGACATATTGTCTTGCAGGAAAACGATTTAGGTATTTTTTTAAACTTGGATGTTCAAAATCATACATAATAGGTGTTTCAACCTCAAATGCACCATAATTTATGCAGAAATCGGTTATCGCTCTTTCCAATATTTTTTTCATTAATCTTCCTTTTGGATGCCATCTGAAATTTCCGGAGTCACTTCCTGGTTCGTATCCAACTAAACCATGCTCACACATAAGTTTTATATGTGGTGGCTCAATTTCATAACTTCTTACTTTTTTTGTTTCATATTTAACCATTTTCTTAAATGTTGCATGTTTTGAGTAATCAAATTTTTCCACATCATAAAAATTACCATCAATATCTAAAATATAGAATTTACTTTTTATTTTTTCCTCCTGCTCAAACGAAGTAGAAATTACTTCTTCATTTCTTATAGTTGTAGGTTGATTTTTTCCAACTTCTACATCAAGCGCGGTCTTTATTTCGCGTGATAATTCACTAAGCGGATGTCCTTTGCATTTAAGAGTGTATCCTTTATACCAACCAAAAGGAGAATGATCGATAACATATCCAATTGCTTTCATATTTAGTTTGATTGCATTTATAACCTCAAGCGCAATTTGTGGTGAAGATGGTTTTGAAGTAAGATGTACAAGTGGATAAATTAGAATATTGTTTACTCTGATTTGTTTCGCAACTTTATCTATTTCGTCCGATGTTTTTTTTGCGATTTCATCTATACTTTTATCGTCCTGTTCAACAGAAGTGAAAACAACGAGTATTTCTTCATATCTTTTTTTTTCTGGTTTTATTTCCTCTGCTAATTTTATTGCCTTCTGTTTTGGTTCTATCTCAATATAGTCCGCGTGTACTGTTAAGATTTTCATAATTTTATTATTTAAAGGCAAAATAAATAAACGTTGTTGTTTTTTGTAACAGTCTAAAATTTCCCTATCTCGTACATTTTGTCTTTTAAGACGTGGCTAAAGTAATAGATATATTTTGTCTCTTTAGCTTCGCAGAAGTGCATAAAGACAATTGTTTTTCATAACTTTCCATGCCTGCTGTGCTTCTGAATTGCTGACTTACTCTTCTTTTGATTACAAAATACTTCAATGCTCTTTCTGCTCTATTATTTGTTGGTTCAACTTCTGAAAATTCAAGAAAAGTAAATTTCTTTTTCGTAAATTATATACTAATCGCAGATAATACAATCGAAAAATTTATGAGATTATCAGTAGATTTTTAAGCGATTACTTGTTAATCATGGTATTTTTAAACTCTTACTTTTTATTTCTTCGCGGGGTTTTTACTTTATGTATAAATCTAATATTTATCCGATTGCACTTATTCAATTTATTAATTATTTTATAAATGGAGCTCTCACCATAATTATTTCACTTTATATGTTAGAACAGAAAATAAGTTTAGAATCTATAGGGCTTGTATTTGCACTACTACCTTTTGTTTTTCTTTTTTTTAGAATGGGTTTTGCAGCAATAGGAGACGAAATAGGGACTGCAAAAATTTTCGAATTGAATGGATTATTCAATTTTCTTAGTGCATTATCTTATTCTTTAGCCCTAAGTCCAGTTGGTTTTGCTATTGGAAAACTTTCCCAAGGACTTAGTTCTTCTACATTCTGGGCTGTTGCGAGAACAGATGTTGCAAAAATGCAGAATAATGTAACGAATAATATCGGCGTACTTCTTTATGGTCTACGTTCTATCGCGCATTTTAGTGGATGCATTATAATTGGATTTACACTTTATTACCTAGGTTTTCAAAATTCGCTTTTCGGACTTGCATTAATAAGTTTAATTATAATTATTGCAGCTAATTTCATAAAAAACGACTATGATAGTTTTTATAAAACCAGAAAAATAACAAAAAAAACATTTGAAAAAATATTTGAGAGAAAAAGCCCGGAATTCTGGAAAATTGGAATGATTATAATTTTATTTTCTTTCTGTGTAGATTTTGTTTATTATTTTATTCTTCTAATTTATGCGCGCTCTATCCTTGAGTTTTCTTATATGGAAATTGGAACGTTGCTTGCAATATTCTCGCTTTTTGAAGGCACGACCGCGTATATAGTTGGAAGATTAAACTTTCATAAAAATATTTTATTCTTTTTAACATTTTCTTTCATGGTATTACCTCTTTTATTATTAGGTTTTGTTTCTTCTTCTCTTTTCTGGATAATCGTAATGTTTGGTGCAATTGGTTCTGGTTTTATAGGAGCAATATTTGAAACATTAATATATCGCACAGTAGCCAAAAGTAAAAATATATCCATAGATATTGGTGTTTTACATATCCCGATAAGAATTAGTGAAATAATCCTGTTTGCAATTTCTGGTTTTATAATTTCTATGTTTGGTTATCAGATCTTATTTATATCAGGTGCTGTTTCAGCAGTGCTCTTTATCTTTTTGGTTTCAAAAGCAGAAGTTACAAACAAAAGAATTTTTAATTGACACATAGAATCTCACTTATGATTCGTTTTGGTCCTGCTGGGATTCCGATTCAATGTAAATGCACAACTACTATAGAAGGTATAGAATGCTGCAAACAACTTGGATTAAGCGCAATGGAAGTAGAATTTGTACATGGAGTAAAGATGAGCGAAGAACATGCAAAAGAAGCAGGAAAAAAAGCAGGGGAATTAGACATTTCAATTTCATCTCATGCTCCGTATTATATAAATTTGTGTACTCCGGATATAGTAAAAGCAGATGGAAGCAAAAGGCATATTTTTCTTGCAGCAAAAATTACTGCATTAGCAAACGGAAAAATTACTGTTTTCCATCCTGGTTTTTATCAAAAACTAAACAAAGAAGAAGCATTCCAAATAGCAAAAAAGCGTCTTTTAGAAATAAAAGAAAAAATGGATGAAGAAAAAGTAAAATGCATCCTTGGAGCTGAAACTGTTGGAAGAAAAAGTGCTTTCGGAGGTTTTTACGAAAATTTACGCATGGCGCAAGAACTTGAATTTGTAAGACCTGTTCTTGATTTTGCGCATTTGCATGCAAGACGCGATTTTCTTATAAAAAATGAAGATGATTATAGAAAAATATTCTCGATTTTAGAAAAAGAACTACCTAATTATGTAAAAGAAATACACTGTCATTTCTCTGAAGTAGCTTATAATGAAAAAGGAGAATTAAATCATCTTATTTTGGGTTCAAAGAATGAACCTTCTTATAAAGCGTTAATGAAAGTGCTTGCTGAAAACGATTATTGTGGAACAATTATCTGTGAAACACCAAAATTAGATATTGACGCATTAATTTTACAAAAAGAATATGAAAAATATATAAATAGCAAAAAATTATAAATTATTGGAAGTTGCCTTGAATTTAGTTCTTTTTGGTATATTTGACCAACAATCCTTACATATATATAATTTTTTAATTCTATTTGTTTTTCTTGCGCTCTTTTTACACGATTCGCAAACAAGTCGTTCGCAGTAATTGCATTTATCTGCCTTTGCCATTTGTTTTTTACATCTTTCACATGTTTGAAGTATATAAACACCCTTTAAGATTGTCTAAAAAAATTATTTTCCTCTCCCAACTCTGAAAGACGAAATTTGCGCACACGCTAATGTACCAAAAAAATTGTTTTTCATGTTATTGATTAAGCTTTTGATATCTATATTGCTACTAAGTTTTTTATTATCCGAGCTAAGTTTTATAAATACAATTATAGTAATTCCGAACATCTTCTACAACTAAACCATTCGCAAGAACCAAACATTATATTGGTTTTATAATTAAACTATTTTTCGCGTTTTTTAGCGAATTTATATAATTTCAAAATCGAAAGGTTTTTATTTACTTGCGGATTTACTGTTTATGAGGAATATCATGAAACCAATTACTTTAGTTTTGAATGATAGAGTTGGACTTATTTCGGATTTATCGTATATACTCGGAAAAGAGAAAATAAATATAGACGGATTAAGTGCGAGCGTGGTTGGAAAAAAAATTGTAATAACATTACAGGTAAACGATACTAAAAAGGCAAAGAACGTACTTATCAAAAACGATTATAAAAATATAGAAGATAACTATTATGTGATAATGGTGAAGGATAAACCAGGCGAACTTTCTAAAATTACAGGATTACTCAAAAAAGCCAAAGTAAATATTTTAAGTCTTCTTCAACTTTCAAGAGACGGAAATTACGCAATGGTTTCATTAAAAACAAATAAACCAAGAGTTACAAAAGAAATCTTAAAACCATATTTAGCCGAAGAATTACTATAATTTTTTTTGCCTTTTTGATTTTATTTTTCTAATTCAAGCTCAACCTCTTTTTTTTCTTTATCTATTTTTAAAGTTTTGTAATTTTTAAACGCCTCGCTTAAATTGTTTATTCCTGCTTTTTTGGCAATTTCTAATAATTCTTCTATTTTTTGATAATTAGTATAGATGTACCCTCCAATTTCCTTGTTTTCAAGTTCCTCTTTTTTGAGTTTTTCTAGTGCAAATCGCTGCTCTTCTAGTCTATGTTCTAATTTTTCCATGCGTTCGTTTTTTTGTGTTTTCGGTATCGTTATGTATAATTCCTCCATCGCTTCGCTTAGCGATGGCATTTCTTTAATTTCAAGTTTCTCATATTTTTTAAATTTTATCAGTCCAAAATCAACTGGAATATTGTTTTCTAAAAATAGATAAGGTTTTTGATTTTCAGAAATATTTTCTAATTCTTTTTCTAAATAGGAAATTTCATTTTTTGTAAGTGAAACGCCTGGTTTTTTTTCGTCTATTCCGCACCGTGTAAGCATTTCTTTTACATATTCTTTTCCAAGGGGTAGTTTAAGCAAACAAATTATTATGTATTTTTCAGAAAGCGTTTTTTCTATATTTTTAACTACACCGCTTTGCGGTTCAATGTATTGTAAACCTTTTGTAAGAGTGCGGTCTTTCCATTTTTCTTCCCTAAAAACCTCTAAGATTCTTCTATTTTTATTCGTAAGAATAATGTTGCCTTTTGCAAACATTTCCAAAAATAGGATATTATCTTCAAATTCAAAGGAAAGTAAACGATCATTTCCACATTGGCTGACTTTTTGTAGTTTCTGATTATCTAAAATTTTCTTTATTTTTTCAGTAAAATTATTTGGATTCTCGCTTTTCGTAATGTATTTGGCTATTCCAACGCGAATCGGAAGTTCTACAATTATATGCGAATTTCCTATTTTGATGCGAAAAGAATTTTCCCTTATTTTATAAATTTTGGAAAAGTGCTTTTTTTCAAATAGAGCAAGTTCGCGCACTATATATGAATATTCAATTGTTTGCATTTCGCGCATATTCTACCAGCCATCTTCAACTTTTTTTATTATTTCTTTCACATATTCATGTTCTGAAGTTATATGTGTTTTTTGCCCGCCTGATTTTGTTAATTTATATTTTTTGCTTCCAGCAAAATCTCTTGGAAAAAATATCAAAAAACAAGAATTCCGGTGCCTTTACAAATTCTTTGCCTAAAAGTACTGCAATTGCCTGCGAAGCTAAGATTGATCCTGCAAGCATTGCAACAGGTGCGATTACGCGTTTTCTTTTAGGTTCGCGCGCACTTTTAAATATTTTATCAAAATCAGCATCAATAAAAACGCTGATCATTCCCATGGTGTTTCCAGCCGAACAGAATACATAAGGAATTTTGTTTTTTCTGCAAAATTTCGCAATTATTTTTCTCGTTGGAATATTATCTGTTCCATCAACAACAATATTGCATTTTTTCAGCTTGAAAATAGTTTTTTCATTTAATTCAACAGCATATTTTTCTATTTTTACACTTGGATTTATTGCATTCGCTTTTTCAACTGCAACATTTACCTTAAATTTTCCTAGCGTTTTCTGACTTGAATAAATTTGTCTGTTAAAATTAGTTTTTTCAAACTTATCTTTATCAAACACTATAAAATTTTTAATTCCAATGCGCACAAAAATTTCAAATGCAGGACTTCCTACTCCTCCTATACCAACAAGACATACCTTTACAGTTCCAAGTTTCAGTTGCTCTTTTTCGTTTATCGCACCAATATTTCTAGAAAATGTTTTGTTTGCCATATCTAATTATTAATTTATTTGATTTTAAAAAATTATGCCAACCATATTGTTCTCATCCTTAGTAGAAATAATTGAAAATTTTGCGTCCAACAATATTGCATGCGAGCTCATAAAACTTGGTTTTGAACAAAAAACAGAAAGAGAATGGGTTTATAGAAACGCAAAACTAATAGATACACGTTTTAATAGTGCATTAAATGTTCCTACTCATTATGAAACAGATTATTTTATTGTTCTTTCTCCACATAAAAGCAAAACGAAACTTCAAAGTTTAACTGTGCATATTCCAGGAAATTGGGGCAGTGCTGAGCACGGCGGAAAACCACGTACACTCAACATTTCCTATGCAAGCAAACAGTATGCCATTCTCCGTACGCTTTTTGAAAAAAACAAAAAATACGAACTTAATTTCAATGTAAATTATGAAGTTGATCATCATGGTCCAACAATAGACAAACCAATAATTTTTGTTGAAATTGGAAGTTCTGAAAATGAATGGAAAAATCCGCTCGCTGCAAAAATAATCGCTGAAGCAGTATTCGAAACAATTAATGAAAATGAAACTCAAAACTCTGAACAAGAAAAATATTTTGGAGTTGGAGGGGGCCATTACGCACCTATTTTTACTCGTTATGCGCTAGAAAAAAAATTTAATTTTGGGCACATGCTTCCAAAATATAAAGTAGATACACTTGCCAAGGACACATTTACGCAAGCAATAGAAAAAAATATTGAATCAATTTCAAAAATCATTCTTGATGAAAAAGGATTGAATAAAGAACAGCGGGAGAACATAGAAAAATTAGCAAAAGAATTTAAAATAAAAATAGAAAAAGTTTAAAGCATTCATTTTCATTTTTAGGTAGGTATTAAAATGGTAAAAATGAAAATAAAACAAATAGGAAATGCAGTCTGGGAATTAGAAAAAGAAGGTGCGATGAAAGTACCTGCGCTCATATTTGGAACAATTCCAATAATGGAGAAAATGAAAAATGATCGCACTTTATTGCAATTGCAAAATGTTGCTTCTCTTGATGGAATAATTAATTATGCAATGGTAATGCCAGATGGACATGAAGGATACGGGTTTCCAATAGGCGGGGTTGCAGCTTTTGATGCTGAGGAAGGAATTGTTTCCCCTGGAGGAATTGGTTATGACATCAACTGTACCGACGCTGAAACAAAAATTTTACTTGAACATGGTGTTTATGTCAGAATAAAGGAAATAGAGGAAAGTATAGGCGTACATAAAACAAAATTTACTGATTTCGAGGATTTCTCCGTTAAAAATGCGAACATTCTATTTTTTATGAAGCGTCATGAGAAACAGGTTATTTATGAAATAAAAACCAAAACAGGAAAATTGTTGAAAGTTACATCCGATCATCCAATTTATACAAAGGAGGGAATGAAAAAAGCTGATAGGGTAAGTACAAATGATTTTGTTGCTGTATGTGGGTATGAAGGCATTCAGTATAAAAAACCAAATAATGAAATAATTGTAGATGAAAAAACCATCTTGGAAACATTTTCTTCACAAAGAAAAGTATTATTAGGTAGAAATGCTTTACTTCAAATATTGAATTACTTAAAAAAAAGCAATATTTTACCAATTAGACATTCTAGTCCACAACTTCCTTATCTTACAAAAATATTAGGATATGCTTTTGGTGATTGTTCAATTTCTTTTGTAAATGGAAAGAAAGGGGTTGTAAGGTTTTGTGGGAAAGAAAAAAATCTTGAAAAAATACGTAAAGATATAATAAAAATTGGATTCATACCTTCTAAGATTTGTAAGCGTTTGAGAAAGCGAGCTATTTCAACGCATTATAAAAAGCATGAATTTATGCACATTGAACATAGTTTCATTGTTACCTCTTCTGCATTTGCATATTTACTCGTTGCATTAGGAGCGCCAGTAGGATTAAAAACAATACAACAATATCTTTTGCCAAAATGGTTATTTACGACGCCTCTTTGGATAAAGAGACTTTTTCTAGCTGCATTTTTCGGTGCTGAAATGTCTGCACCTGCAACAATTAATAAATATAATTTTTATGCACCAACATTAGGAATGAATAAACTCGAGATCTTTGAAATGAATGCAGTAAACTTTTTAAGTCAAATAAAGGAACTTCTTAAGGAATTTGAAATAGAAACTAGTCCAATCGCAAAAGTTTGTAGATATGGTGCAAATAGTAAATATGGATATACTTGTAATTTTAGAGTACAAATTTTATCAAAGTCTGAGAATTTATTAAAATTTTTTGAAAATGTTTCGTTTGAATATCATGAAGAGAAATTCAAAAATGCATGTTTAGCTATAAATTATATACGTTTAAAAGAACGCATAAAAAATGAGTGTGCAAAAGTTCGACAAATAGCAATTGCTTTGTATGCAAATGGAAACCACACAAAAGAGATCTATACTAAACTTGCAAATCAATACAGTCCTGATCAGTTTGTAAGGTGTTCATTCTGGACTAAATTTAAAAAAGGTCCACGAATTACATTCAATTTTATGTCATTTTCAGAATATAAAGATAACTATGCGTTAGGTGATTCTGGACTTGCCTTTGATAGAATTGAAGAAATAAAAAAGGTTCCGTTTGATGACTATGTATATGATATCACGATAGAAAATGAAAATCACAATTTCATCGCAAATGGATTTATAGTTTCAAATTGTGGAGTTCGTTTAGTTAGAACAGGTTTAACAACTGAACAAATAAAACCAAAAATAAAACAACTTACTGATAAGCTTTTCACAAATATCCCTTCAGGAGTAGGAAGCGAAGGAAAGATTAGACTTTCGCATGCAGAATTAGACAAGGTTGCGCGTCTTGGAACTGAATGGGCAATTGAAAGTAATTATGGTTGGGAAGAAGATGCTGAACGTACAGAAGAATATGGAAGAATAGATAGCGCGGATGAATCCAAGGTTACTCCGACTGCAAAAGCACGCGGGAAATCTCAACTCGGAACACTTGGCGCTGGAAATCATTTTTTAGAAATACAAAAAATAGAAAAAATAGTTCATGAAAGTGCTGCGAAATCGTTCGGACTTGCGGAAAACGAAGTTGTTATTATGATACACTGTGGTTCGCGCGGTTATGGGCATCAAATATGCACCGATCAACTTGGTTCAATGCTTAATCTTGCGAACAAAACAAATCTTTGGCTCACTGACCGCGAACTTGTTTACGCACCGATAAAAACTCAGGAAGCGCAGGATTATCTTGCTGCGATGAAATGCGCGGTTAATTTCGCATTCGCGAATAGGCAAATAATAATGCATTGGGTAAGGCAAACTTTTGATGAAATAATTGGCAAAGGAACAAGCGATAATATGAATTTGATTTATGATGTTGCGCACAATATCGCAAAAATTGAGGAGCACGAAGTTAATAAACAACGAAGAAAACTTATCGTACACAGAAAAGGGGCTACACGTGCATTTCCTGCGGGAAGAATTGAACTTCCGCCAATTTACAGAAATGTTGGCCAGCCGGTAATAATTCCTGGTTCAATGGGAACTGCAAGTTATGTTCTTATTGGAAATAAAAAAGGTCTTAAAATAAGTTGGGGTTCAACATGCCATGGATCCGGGCGAGTAATGAGTCGCGGAGAAGCAATAAGAACGCACGATTCAAATAAAATCGTAAAGGACTTGGCAGAAAAACAACAAATTTATATACGCGCTACGGATAAAAAAGTTATTTCTGAAGAAGCTCCGGATGCTTACAAAAATGTTGATGAAGTAGTTGAAAGTGTTGTATCCGCAGGAATAAGCGATATTGTTGCAAAATTAAAACCACTTGCTGTTGTGAAAGGATAATTTTTTCAAAATTTCTCACAAAGGTATAAATATATTTGCTGCGTTTCGTTTTATGGTGATTATAAATGGCAGCAAAAAAAGCTAAGAAAAAGAAAACAAAGAACTAAATAAAATCACTCTTTTTGCTGCATAATTGCAGCCTTGTTTTTAATTGATCTTTAGAGGTATTGTTCTCATTTAAATTTTTTTGAAAAATAAACGTAGGTTCTTTCCCTACACAAGACAAATTTTTCAGATTCGAAAAGATGATTTGTAATTTCTTCAGTAAATCCGCAAGTAAATAAAAACCTTCCGATTTCGAAATTACATAAATTCGCTAAAAAACGCGAAAAATAGTTTAATTATAAAACCAATATATTGTTCGGTTCGCGCGAATGGTTTAGTTGTAGAAGATGTTCGGAATTACTGA
>DYTL01000018.1 GCA_020726005.1 Microcaldota archaeon
ATAGAGAACTTAAATCGGATTTAAAGTTGTGAATTCACGTTATGGCTTAATGCGCTGTTTGTCGCGCGGAAACATTATTGCTTCGCGTATATTATCTAAATTACAAACAGCCATTGTGGTTCTATCCAATCCAATACTCCAGCCTGCGTGTGGAGGCGCACCGAATTTAAATGCATCAATATAAGATTTGAAATTCTCTTGTTCCATTCCTCGCGCAGTAATTTGTTTTCCAAGTAACTCTGGAATATGAATTCGCTGCGCTCCTGAAGCAATTTCCATTCCATTATAGATCAAATCGTATGCTCTACATATTTTTGGGTTATCCTCATAAGGCATGGAATAAAATGCTCTGACTGCAGTAGGATAATCTTTAACTATTACCATTTTGTTTTTCACTATTTCGCAGATTTTTGTTTCATGTTCACGCGAAAAATCTTCACCCCATCTTATCTTTTCATTATTAATTAAAAGTGTTTCAACAATATCAGAATAATTATATACCTCAATTTTATTTGGAACTTTCAATTCTCTTTTGAGTATTTTCAAATCCGCACAATTTTTTTCTTTAATATACCTAAGCATGTGTAAAAATACTTCAGAAAGCAGAGCTATGGCATCATTATCATTTGCGAATGCAATTTCTATATCCATCTGATGAATTTCATTTATGTGAAATGGGCCTTCATGCTTTTCTGCTCTAAAAACAGGCGTAGTCATGAAAACACGCTCCATTCCGCCAATTACCGCAAGTTGTTTGTAAAACTGCGGGCTTTGCGCTAAAAATGCAGGTTTATCAAAATAATCAATTTTGAATAATTGCGCGCCTCCTTCAGTTGAAGAACCAACTATTGAAGCAGGATTTATTTCCTTAAAATTAAGCGCAATAACTGCTTCTCTAAATCCGGTTTCAAGCGATGCGCGAATATTGAAAATTGCGCGAGTTTTTTCCCTTCGTAAATCTAATGATATATTATCCAATCTTATATTAAGATTAGGTTCATCTTTTTGTGATGGATAAAACGGAAGCGATTCGTAAATCTTTCCAAGTATTTTTATATTTTCTGCTTCTATTTCTATTCCATTTGGTGCGCGAGTATCTTTTTTTACTTTTCCGCGAATTTGTATTGCACTCTCTTTTTCTAATCTTTCTTCTGATTTAGAGAGTTTAATTTGAATTTTACCGCTTTCATCTCGCAATGTTAGAAAAATAAGTGCGCCCATTTCTCTTATAGAATGCACCCAACCCGCAATAAGGATATTTCTTCCTTCATCCTTTTCAGAAATCGCGCTTATATTTGTTTCCTTCATTGAATTAGATGAAGCGAGTTTTTCACCTTCGTGCATTTGTTTCCTTACTGAATCAAAACATAAATCATTAGAAATAGTTCCACCTTTAAATAATTCGCACTAAATCTTTTTAAAGCATCAATTTCGGGTGTAACAATCTAAAATTCTCTGTCTCGTGTATTTTGTCTTTAAGACGTGCTAAGGGAATAGATATATTTTCCTAAATTCCCAAAGTTTTAGGTACTATAATTTCAAGTATTTCAATAATATCTTTCTGTCTTCTTGTTAATTCGCCAATTACAATCTCCTTTTCATATACTTTACATTTTAGATTTCGCATATTTACTAACACTTCTTCAACTGTATAATCTACCTCTTTTTGTTTGATAAATAAACCTCGTTCGCCATATCTTACTGCATATTTTGGGATTCAATACCTCTCTAACATTGGCGTTATCAATTCCTTAAAAAGAGTTCTTCCAGCAGAAATATACACTACCTGTGATGTAACTCCTAATGTAATTCGTTTTATGGTACCACCATAAATAAGTATAATTGAAATTAAATAATTCGGTTTAATTTTTTAGATTAGTATACCAAGATTTTACTACATCGTAAATTCCTTGTGCATCTAATTTATATTTTTTCATAAGTTCAAGCGCTTCACCGGATTCTGTAAATGTATCATAGATTCCATGTCTCTTAAGCGGAATACACCCTGATTCAGTTAGCACTTCTGCAATCGCACTTCCTAATCCTCCATTTATTTGATGCTCTTCTACACTTACTGCGCATCCGCATTTTTTTGTATATTTTATAATCGTCTTATTATCCAAAGGTTTTATCGTATGCACATTTATCACTGCCGCACTTATTCCATCTTTTTCAAGTAGTTCAGCAGCCTTGAGAGATTGGTAAACACAAATACCACATGCAAAAATTATAATATCCATCCCATCGCGCAAAACATTCGCCTTTCCAATTTCAAAAGGGGTTTTTTCTGTAGTAAAAATAGGTAATTTTTCTCTTCCAGTGCGAATGTAAACAGGACAGTTTAGGGAGTGTGCTGCAACGGTTGCTTTTTTTGCTTCTTCAGTATCAGCTGGAACAAGTACAACCATATTCGGAAGCGTACGCATCATCGCAATATCTTCAAGCATTTGATGCGAAGCTCCATCCGGTCCTACGGTAATTCCAGTGTGCGATGCGTGCACAATTACCTTTACATTATTATAGCATATTGAAACCCTTATCTGGTCAAAATTCCTTCCTGGATTAAAAGCTCCAAAGGCTGAAATTACTGCTGTTTTTCCGCATGCTGCAATTCCAGCTGCAACACTTGCCATGTTCTGCTCGGCAATTCCTACTTGCACAAATCTTTTCGGAAATTTTTCTGCGAACCAATGAACCCGAGTTGATTCAGCAACATCAGCAGTAAGAACCCATAAATTAGAATCTTGCTCGCCAAGTGCTAACAAAGATTTTCCGAACCCATCACGCAGCGAGCCTAGTTTTCCATTTAAATTAAGATACATTTCCGGAATAAGCATAAACTCAAACCTCGTTTTCTATTTCTTTTTTGGATTCAAGAAGAATTTCCATTGCTTTTTCTGCCTCTTCTTTACTAGGTGTTTTTCCATGCCATTCAGTCAAGAATTCCATAAAAGGTATTCCCCTCCCCGGAATTGTGTGCATGATAATCATTGTAGGTTTTTCATAAACCGCTTTACTTTCTTCACACGCATCTATTATTTTCTGAATATTATGCCCATCAATCTGAATTATATGCCATCCAAACGCTTTATACTTATCCACGATTGGTTCAAGCGGCATTATTTCTTCTGTGAATCCGTCTATCTGTATATTATTTCTATCCATTATTACAGTCAGGTTTCCAAGTTTATATTTTGCAGCTAACATTACTGCTTCCCAATTTTGTCCTTCTTGTTGTTCGCCATCACTAACTATACAATATACTCGCCATTTCTTTTTTTCAGATTTGGAAACTATCGCCATTCCAACTGCTTGAGAAAGCCCTTGCGCAAGCGGACCTGAAGAAGTTTCTATTCCTGGAAGCGCGCCTTTGTGTGGGTGTCCTTGAAGCGCCGAACCAAGTTTTCTAAGCGTCATGAGTTCTGTTTTTGGAAAATAACCTACATTTGCTAATGTTGCATATAAAACCGGACAAACATGTCCATTAGAAAGAATTAATCTATCTCGTCCTTCCCATTGCGGATTATTCGGATCATGATATATAATATTAAAATAAAGCGCAGTGAAAATGTCTGCAAGACCAAGCGAACCCGCAGAATGTCCACTCTTTGCTTCATGAAGCATTTTAATTACATCTTGTCTTATTGTATTCGCAATAAGATTTAATTGCTTTAATTTTGTAATTTTAGTGTGCATACATATCAACATTTTTTCGTATATTTTTTCCAAAGCAAAATTAAATTTATCCTTTCCAACTAAACTTTGATTGTAAACATTTTTATTTTTTTATTAAACTCGCGTTTAAATTCACTTGTTTCAAAAATAAAAAACTCGCCTGTTAGTGAAATTATACCTTTCACAAGATGTCCGCCAATTGTGGAACCATCACTCAAACTAAAAGCACCGTGCAAATGGACAAATGGGTTCCTTTGTTTTAAAGAAATGTTGCCTATCGCACACGAAATCTCAATCGGTCCGAAATAATCTTTTTGAATAGGTTTGACTGGACCTTCACAGGTGCGCGGAAGCTTTGGGATTAACCCCAAAGAAAGTGCACCTCTTTTTGAAGAGAGAGAACCTTCACCTAAAACTATATTATCGGAAGCCACGTGCTTTAGCCCATGGAGGTTCACCTTTTCAGTGGAGACGCCAGTAATAAGTGTGCAAGAACTAATTGCACCAATTCCCCAGACAATTCCAGAGCGGATTTTGTGTTCTAAGCATGCATGTTCCAAGCTAGTAATAATCTCATCGCCCTTGTCAATCCTAACAAGAATGTTCCTTTTTACGGAAAATTCTTTACTTTTCATTTTTTTTCCCTTATTTTTTCATTAATAATTTTT
This sequence comes from Microcaldota archaeon, assembly GCA_020726005.1. Taxonomy (GTDB): domain Archaea; phylum Micrarchaeota; class Micrarchaeia; order Anstonellales; family Bilamarchaeaceae; genus JAHJBR01. The sequence goes on from DYTL01000018.1 coordinate 4,344, forward strand.
CCAAATATTTTTACTTTTCTTTCTTCACTTCCAAAGCGAAACCTAAATTTTTCTTCTGCAATAATTTCGGCTCCTTTTTCTTTTAAAGCAGTTTTTATTTTTTCAATTCCATTTCCAACAACGTTCATGTATGTTGTAAATAAAACAATTTTTTTTCCTTCAAAAGTTCCTTGTTTTATAAAGGTGTTAATGGTAGGAGCTGGCCCCCAATACCAGATAGGTGTGCCTATACATATTAAGGCATATTTACTCAAATCAGGTAACTGTTTTATCTCACTTTCTTTTTTGCCTAATGCTCCAAAAAAATATGCGCTTATTAATCCACCTGCTTTTTTCTCTTCAATTCTAAATAATTCGGCCTTTAACTCTTTAGCAAGAAGCTTTGCAATTTTTTCAGTATTTCCTGTTTTTGAGTAATAAACAATTAGAGTCTCCATATTTTTCATCTCGTATTTTCTAATTGCTCTATTGCTTTTTTTATATTTTTTGAATTAAATATTGCACTTGCCGCAGCGATTTTGTTCGCACCTGCTTTTATTGCACTCCGTACGGTTTTATTTGTTATTCCACCGTCAACTCCAATATCCAAATCAGGAAAATTTTTTCTTAAAATTGATATCTTCTTTTCAACCTTTTTAATATATGCTTGCCCAGAGAAACCAGGATGTACAGACATTATTAAAACTTTCTCCACGTCTTTAATATATGGAAGGATTTTTTTTAGCTGAGTTTCTGGGTTTATTGCTAAACCAAGTTTTCCGCGTGCATTTTTAATTTCTTTTTTTATTTCATCCCAATTTCTATTTATCGTTTCTATATGAACAATATGAAAGCATTTCCTTTTTGTTTTGTGTATCCACTTTTCAGGATTTTGTACCATCCAGTGGAATTCATATTTTACATCTCGTGGGAGTTTTTGTAATTCTTTAATCCCTACAGTAAAATTTGGAACAAATTTATTATCCATTACATCTATATGTACAATTTTTACATAAGATTTTACTTTTTCTACATATTTAATAAGAGCTTCTTTTGTTTTCACTAAAACAGCAGGGATTATTTCTATTTTTTTAACTTTCAATTTAGAAAAAAGGTTATTAATAGTGCTCACAAATCCCAACCTAATTCGTTAGTTGTTACTTTTTTATTATACTTAAATTTGTATTTTAATATAACTACTATAATATATTATGATAAGTTACATAGGCTAATCGCTTATATATTCCTTTAGCGTGTCGCTTTTACATTTGCCATGAGTTATTTGCGTACTATACATTATCCTCTTTCCTTTAGCATCATACTGATTAAGTATACCGTTAATTGTATCTTTCACGCCGTCACATAATTGCGTTGTTCTCATTGGAACTGTTGATGGAGTTCTTGAAATTTTTCTTTCGTTTTCGTCTATTTTTACATTCTTATCTAGATGTTTTAGATTCTGCGTTCCATCCAGTTTTGTCATGAGATAATAAGCGTCTAAATGGTTCTTTAAATTTAGTAGTAGCAACCTTCTTTTTCTCATGATCAACTTTTTTTCAACCACTATCTTATCTCCAATCTATACACACAAAAGATTTAAAACTGTATCTATCTCACAAAACCATTCAAATACGAAATACTTTTGATCTTTTCTTTCACAATATCTACATTCGTACGCATAAGTTCAGTAATATTCCATGTTCCATTAATAAAACTCAAACGCATTGCATCTGGTATTTCAAAATCAACGCGTTCGTTTCCAAAACTAATTTTTTTCGTTTCAAGCGAAATATTTACTTTTATTTGCGAATTATCCTGCACGAATTTCATTAATTTCGCAACACTATTCGCATTAACTATTACGCATGGAATTCCAAGCTTTGTGCAATTTTCAGCGAATATATGCGAGAATGATTCGCCTATTATTGCGTTTATTCCAAATCGTTTTATTCCTTGTACCGCGTGTTCGCGCGAAGAACCGCATCCAAAATTTTTATTTACTATAAGTATGTTCGCACCAGCAAATTTTTTATCATTAAATTGATGTTTTTTTTCCTTTCCATTTTTATCAAACCGTTCATCAAAAAATACGTATTTATCCATATCGTTGAATGTTATTTCTTTTAAGTAGCGCGCGGGCATTATCCTATCTGTATTTATATTATCTCCAGTCAAAGGAATCGCGGTTCCGATTATAGTTTTTATTTCAATCATAAAAATCCCTTACGTCACTAAGTTCGCCTTTTATTGCGGCGATAGCAACCATAGCCGGACTCATAAGAATAGTTCTTCCAATCGGGCTGCCTTGCCTTCCCTTAAAATTCCTATTTGAACTGGATGCACATATTTGTCTTTCTTTTAACTTATCCGGATTTATCGCAAGACACATAGAACAGCCCTGATCTCTCCATTCAAAGCCAGCAGAAATAAAAATTTTATCCAGATCTTCTTTTTCAGCCTGCATTTTAATTTTGTATGAACCAGGAACTGCAAGTGCACGTACTCCATTTGCAATTTTCCTGCCTTTGAGAATAGATGCAGCTTCTCGTAAATCACTAATTCTTCCATTTGTACATGAACCAATAAATGCAACATCTATTTTCATTCTTTTCATTTTCATTCCTGATCTAAGTCCCATATATTCAAGCGCATCTTTTGCATCTGCACGCATATTTTCTGGCAATTTTTTCAATTCAGGAATATTTTCAGAAATTCCGATACATTGTGATGGATTTGTTCCCCAAGTTATAGTTGGTTCAATTATCGCACAATCTATTTTAACAATATCGTCGTATTTTGCATTAGAATCAGAGCAAATTGATTTCCAATATTTAATCGCGCGTTCGAATTTTTTTTCCTTAGGAGCGTATTTTCGTCCTTTTATGTACTCAAACGTTTTCTCATCAGGATTAACATAACCAATTATCGCGCCGCCCTCTATGCTCATATTGCAAAGTGTCATGCGTTCTTCCATATTCATTTGACTTATAGTTTCACCCGCATACTCATAAGCATATCCGTTTCCGCCATTCGCACCTAATTTTCGTATAGTTGCAAGAGCAATATCTTTTGCATAAACTCCTTTTGCGAGTTTTCCATATATCTCTATTTTACGTACTTTGAGCTTTTTCATTGCGATGCATTGTGTAGCAAGAACATCAAAAATCTGTGAAGTTCCAATTCCGAACGCGAGCGAACCAAATGCTCCATGAGTACTTGTATGACTATCTCCACACGTTATTATCATTCCTGGTTGGGTTATTCCAAGTTCAGGACCAATAACATGTACTATTCCATTATTCTCGCTTTCAAGTCCGAAAATAGTTATTCCAAAATCCTTTGCATTCTTTTCAAGCGCAGATATTATTGTTTCAGCTGTTGTATCTTTGAACGGGCGCATGCGTTCATTAGTTGGATTAACATGGTCTATAGTTGCGAAATTTCTTTGCGGAAAAGCTAATTTCCAATTGCGTTCGCGCATCATTGCGAATGCTTGCGGAGTAGTAATTTCATGCAAATAGTTCACTCCTACGAAAAGCTGGGTTTGACCAGTAGGCAGTTCTTTTATAGTATGGATATCCCAAACTTTATCAAATAAAGTGTGTTTAGACATAAAATTCACATATTCTTTACTTTTTTCACAACCATATCTCCAAACTCGCGAGTACCCATAATTTTTTCTTTCGGTGCGTTGTCCTCAGCCAAATCATCAGTCATATATCCTTCATCTAATACTGAAAACATCGCGTTCCATATTGTTTTAGATTCTTTCTCTAGTTCAAACGCATATTCGAGCATAAGCGCAACGCTTCCAATCATTGAATATGGATTTGCAGTATTTTTTCCAGTTCGGTGCGGAGCAGAACCATGCGAAGGTTCAAAATAAGCCTTTTTAGGTCCAATACATGCAGAAGGTAGTAATCCAAGCGAACCAATTATGCCTCCACCTTCGTCGCTAAGAATATCACCGAACATATTTTCAAGTAGCATAGTATCAAATTGTGTAGGATTTACAACTAATTTATATGCTGCATTATCCACGAGCATATGTATTAATTTTACATCTGGGAAATCTTTGCTTACTCGATTTACAATTTCATTCCAAAATACACATGTTAAAATAACGTTTGATTTATGGATATTATGAAGAACTTTTCTTCTTTTTCGTGCTATTCCAAACGCAAAGCGTGCAATTTTTTCTACTTGACTTTCAGTATAATGCATTGTATCCATGGAATAGCGTTCGCCATTCTCAGTTCCTTGTTTTTTTTCTCCAAAATAGAGTCCACCTACAAGCTCTCGCACCATCATAATATCCACGCCTTCAGGAATAAGTTCTGACTTTAATGGAGAAATACGTTTAAGCATTTTTGGAAGTATTATTGGCCTAAGATTCGCATATGTTTCATAACGCGCGCGAAGCGGAAGTATTGCTCCTCTTTCAGGTCTAAGATTCACATTAGAAATATTATCATATTGTGGTGCGCCAACCGGTCCTTTAAGAATGACATCTGCTCTATCGCATATTTTCTTAGTTTCCTTAGGAAAAGGATGCCCATAATTATCATAAGCAACGCCTCCGAAATCCGCATATTCAACATTAAATTCGTGATTATATTTTTCTCCAATCGTGCTAAGCACTTTAATTGCTTCACGTGTAGTTTCCGGTCCTATTCCATCTCCAGGTAATACAGCAATAGTTTTTTTTACCACGTTACCAATCTTTTGAAATAGCAGTAACTCCAGTTCTGCTTATTTCGTTTATTCCGAACGGAACCATAAGACGAATATATGATTCTATATTTTCAGATTCGCCAACTAAATACATGGTTAAAGTTTTATCTGTCATCCCGATAATTTTTGCGTCATATATTTTTGCATAACTAAATATATCATCTCTTATTTTTTTATCCTGAACAGCAACTTTTATTATACATAATTCTGCAATAAACGCGCTTTTCTTAGGCATTTCGGTTACCTTTATTGTGTCTATGAGTTTGTTTATTTGCTTTTCTACTCGCTCAAGATCGCGATCATCACCAATCACAGTAATTATCATTTTGCTTATTCCTTGTTTTTCACTTTTTCCTACAGTAATAGTATCTATATTGAAACTTCTGCGTGCGAAGAGTCCAGCAATACGAGTAAATACACCAGGTTGATCTTCTACTGTTATTGCAATCGTATGTTTTTTCTCCATTAAAACCACTGATCCGGCCCCTTTATACAAGTTCCAAACATTTGTTTAAGATGGCCTCCAGGAGGTAACATAGGAAGAATGTTAGATTCTTCTTCAATATGTACATCTACAATTGTAGCAATATCAGATTTGATTGCATTTGCTAACTTTTCCTTTAATTCTGAAACACGCTCAATAACCTCCCCATTAAGATTATACGCTTCTGCAATTTTTGCAAATTGGATATTCTTACCTAAATTCACCTGGGCATATCTTTTTCCATAAAATATTTCCAACCATTGACGCACCATTCCCAAATAAGAATTATTGAATATTATCGATGTGACGTTTATATTATTCTCTTTTATTGTTCCTAGTTCCTGAATATTCATTTGGAATGAACCATCACCATCTATATTGATTACTCTCTTGTTCGGTATTGCTATTTTTGCACCCATAGCACAAGGAAGTCCAAAACCCATTGTTCCAGAACCACCAGAAGATATAAAGGTTCTTGGTCTTGAACGTTTAAGGAAATGCATAGCGAACATTTGGTGCTGTCCAACACCAGTAGTTATAATATCTTCATCTTTAATTAAAGAATTAAGTACATCTATTATTTGTTTTGGATGAATTGCTTTTCCATCTGGCGTCGGTATGCATTTATCACACACTCCTTTGAATTGAACTAATTTTTCTAACCATGCACTTTTTTCATTTTTTTTCATTAGTTTTTTTATTGTATGTATTAATGCAATAATTGTGTTTTTTGCATCGCCTACAATTGGCACGTCCACCTTTACGTTTTTGCCTATTTCTGCAGGGTCAATATCTATATGAATAATTTTCGCATGTTCTGCATAACTCGCAAGATTTCCAGTAATTCTATCGGAAAATCTTACACTAATTGCAATAATAACATCAGCGTTTATTTGCGCGAAATTAGCGATTTTTTTTCCATGCATACCTACTACTCCTAAAGCAAGAGGATGCCTTTCATCAAAACAGCCCTTACCTTGTAATGTGGTTGTAACCGGAATATGTAGCAATGTTACGAGTTCTGCGAATTCATTAGATGCATTTGCACTTATTACTCCTCCGCCTGCGATGAAGATAGGTCGTTCTGCTCTGAGTATAAGTTCTGCTGCGCGTACAATTTGTCTGTGATTTGGTATAATCGTAGGTTGGAATCCTTCAATATACACTTCTTTTGGCGAGATAGTAGTTACTTCTTTTTTTAGTACATCCACAGGCATATCTATATAAACTGGACCCGGTCTTCCTTCAGTTGCAATCTTGAACGCCTTCATTATAGTGGACGCAATTTTATTTGAATCACGGAGTACGAAGCTGTGTTTAACTATAGGCATGGTTATTCCATACATGTCTGTTTCTTGAAATGCATCAGTTCCTATAAGGTGAGTCGCAACCTGTCCTCCTAATGCGATTATTGGAACTGAATCCATATGCGCATCCATTATTCCAGTAACTAAATTTGTTGCTCCTGGACCGCTTGTTCCTATACACACTCCTGGTTGTCCAAGCGCTCGTGCGTATCCTTCAGCAGCGTGCGCCGCGCCTTGTTCGTGCCTTGTAAGAATATTTTTTATACTATCGCTTTCGGCAAGCATAGCGTCAAATAAAGGTATAACTACTCCTCCTGTTATACCCCAGGTTGTTTTAACTCCATGAGCGATTAATGTTTTAACTAATGTTTCCGCACCGTTCATTTTTTATATATTATAAGAAATAGTTTAAAAAAGACCATGGGAAATGAGGGACCTCTAATGTCTTTCTGTTCTGAAGGATGAAGTATCACTAATCTTTTGGGTTAATCATTTCTTTGAGTTTCGTTAGTATTGTATTTATCTGGTTAATTCGATTTAGTACAGTTTTTATATTATTAGTCTGAGGACGATTAAACTCATTTTTGGTAGCGTTTAAAACATTTTTTATACTCTCGTTATTTGGATCTTCCGTATTTGAACATAATTCGTTTATTTCTTTCTTATTTTTATCAAGATAGATTTTTAAGTTCTCTTTAGTTCGTTCAAGTTCTTTTTTTGCTTTTTTTAACTGTCTTCGTAAAGAACTTACCTCTTTCAATTTTTTTATTAGTATAATAATTGGTCGAAAAATGAAACTAATTGTTTTTCTTATACTATATTTTGGTTCTAAAATTACTTCAATTTCTTTATTGTACTTAGTTACAATATTTGGGTCCAGTAAATTTTTTTCTGCTATCAAGGCAGATATCTTATCTTTAAGATACCATTTTCCTACTATAGCGCCAACGAACATTAATACCCCTATCCCTATGAGTGAATATATATCCTCTTTAGATAAAATAATTCCCATATGCTTTCTAATCATATATATGGATAAAGGTATCGCAAGTATACTTCCTGGGAAAACTACACGAGACCATTGTACAGTTTCTCTTAATTCATTAATCAGAGGTTGAATACGTTTTTCGCT
>DYTL01000019.1 GCA_020726005.1 Microcaldota archaeon
CTAGTAGAGTCTTGTCTTTAAGATTAGATACAGTTTGCATAACTTTATTTATAGTGATATTGTTAGAGATAGAGCATTGACGTAAAACTATGCAAATAAGATATTTTTCAGTAGCATCACTAGCAGATGTAAATGTATTATCCAAAGATAAGTAAAAACGATAGGGTTCTTCCTTTTGTGATATATCCTTTTGTATAACTATTTTGTACTCTATATATGGTAATATCTCACTTAATACCTCTGGCGGTATAGGAGTACACGACTTTGAGAATATATGCGTTGCAAGTGTCTGTATAATCAATTTATCTTCTCTTAACGTTGGTAATTTTTCCTCTACAAATAGCGTCATCTGCTTTTTTTTGTTTCTCCTTCCTTAGTCACAATGGATGGTACAAAATACATTATAAAATCAACCCGTTATCTATTATGTACATTTTATGTATAATAAAGTTTAAAAAGAGATAAGTTGGTATTTTTCATGGTGTGTTGCATAATTAGTTTTTTCTGATACTTAAAGAAAGTGTTTTTAATAACTTCTTATAAAATATATATTTCAATTAAATGTGAATTATCAAGATTTGCATTAATTTATTCTATAGCAATAAGATTATATTAAATTAAAAATGTATGAGTGTTGATAATATGGTAAGTGCATTAGACGTAGATACGAACAAACTCCTTGTAAATGTTGCAGAGAAATTAAAGAAAATTGGAATAGTGGTACCGGTATTCGTTGGACTTGTAAAAACTGGAGCACACGCTGAAAGGCTCCCTGAACAAGACGACTTTTTTTATGTGCGCTGTGCATCTATTATGAGGCAAGCATATATAAGGAACATTATTGGTGTGCAGAGGCTCAGACTTCATTATGGCGGAAAAAAAAATCGCGGAGTAAAACCAAATAAACATGTACGCGCAGGAGGCTCAATTATACGAAAAGCATTTCAAGCATTGGAAAATGCAGGATTTATCGAAAAAATCGAAAAAGGCAAACAAAAAGGAAGAAAACTTACTTCGAAAGGAAGAAAACTTCTTGATCATTCGGCAAAAGAAGTTAAAAAAAGTTGATCGCTTTGGATGAAGAGCTTGAACAAACAAGAAAGAAAAAATTGAAAGAAATGCAAAAATACCAACAGGCTGAGGCGCAAATTAGAATACTACTCCGCACAATTTTAGATGATGAAGCTTATGATAGAATGATGAATGTAAATATCGCAAATCCAGAACTATATAGGAATGCTGCACAAGGTTGTGTAAGTATTTATCAAAAATTAGGCCGCAAATTAGGAAATAAAGAAGTACTTTTTATTTTAAGGCGCATAAAAAGTGATAAAGAAGAAACTACAATAAGGTTTGACAGAAAATAAAAAATGAACTAATAAAGATTAGGTGATTATAAGTGACAAAAAAATCACATTTAAAGAAAAGGAGGCTTGGAAAGGCAACTATGCAAAATAAAAGATTGCCAATATTCGTTGCGATAAGAACAAAGAGAAAAATTACTCAGAATTCAAAGAGAAGAATCTGGAGAACTCATAAGCTCAAAACAAGGCAATGGTGATTCATTTGAAAACAGAAAAACAACCAAAAACGAATGAAGAAAAGATTTATACTGTTCCACTCAGAAAAGCATACAATTATATACGAACTAAAAGAACACGAAGAGCAGTAGCAATTCTTCAGCAATTTGTAGTAAAGCACAGTAAAGTCACGCTTAATAATGTAAAAATTTCTAATGCACTTAATTCTGCACTCTGGAAACGAAGTATGCAAAAACCGCCGCACAAAATCAAGATAAAAGTATTAATAGATGCAGATATTGCAAAGGTATATCTTGTTGATGAACAAATAAAAAAACAGGAACCTAAAACAATTATAGAAGAAAAGAAATCAGAAACAATTCTTGGAAAAAAAGTTGTTATAGCAGAAAATAATACTACGAAAGAAATTAAAACATCTCCTGAAGAGAAAAAACCTGAAACTAAGGTGTAATTTTCATGTTAAGAATGTCATATTATGGAAATCCTTTTTTAGGGCTTTTTTTCAAAGCAAACAATTCTATTGCGCTTGCACCAATAAATTTGCCTGAAAAAAATATGTTGGAATTAACAAATACACTTGGAGTGAAGATTATTCCGATTTCATTTGGAAGTTCTAATTTAGCCGGACTTTATGTTGCAATGAACAATAATGGTATAATTGTTCCGAATATAATTGAGGAGAATGAGCTCGTTATTCTTAAAAAGGAAGGATTTAATATTCTTGTATCTGCTGAACTTAACAATGCTCATGGAAATAATATCTGCGTAAACGATAACGGTGGAATCATAAATCCGCATGTTAATTCTGTGGAAAAAAAGAAAATACAAGACACGCTCGGAGTAGAATTAGTTTCGCTTTCTGTAGCACGTTATACTACTGTTGGAAGTGTGTGCATTGCAACCAATAAGGGTTTCCTTACACATTATTCTACAAGCGAAAAAGAAATGAAATCCATTGAAAGTGCACTTGGAGTTCGGGGAGACAAAGGAACCATGAACAATGGCGTTGGGTTCATGGGAATAAGCACGATCGTAAATGAACGTAATTTTATAATAGGTGAAGCAAGCAGTGGTTTTGAAATAGGAAAAATAGAATCCGCGCTTAGGTACATATAATGATTGCATATAATGAATTTTCCAAAATTGATTTGCGCGTTGCGCGCGTACTCGAATGTACAGTTGTAGAAAATTCTAATAAGCTTCTAAGATTGTATGTTGATATTGGAACTGAAAAAAGGCAGATAATAGCAGGAATCGCAAAAGCATACACTCCTAAAGAGTTAATCGGAAAAAACATAATAATAATTGCGAATGTTGATTATAAAATGCTCGCAGGCTTAGAATCACAAGGCATGCTGCTCGCGGCAGACAAAGACGAACCAATTTTATTAACTATGGATAAAGACGTTGCACCGGGAACGAGAATAGGATAGGGGGTAGTATGATGAAATTTATAGTAAGTGGAATAATAAATATTCCGAACGGAAAAAGAAAATTCTCTAAAGAAATAAAAGCTAAAAGCAAAAATCATGCAAAAGATATTGTTTACGCGTTTTTTGGTTCAAAAAATGGAATAATTAGAAGCAAAATAAAAATAGAAAATATTTTAGAGGTGCAATAAATGTCCGAAGATTCGCAGCAAATGACTTACGAAGCCAAACTTTATTCAGAACAGCTCAGGCTTATTGAAAATGAGATAAACCGCATTTCTATGACTATGATGGAACTTAAGGGTTCGCTTGCTATTGCTGAGGTAATGAAAGGGGATTCTATTTTTGTACCAATAGGAGGAGGCAATATGATAAGCGCAAAAATTACCTCTTCAGATATACTTATACCAATAGGTGGTGGCTATCTTGTAAATATGAATAAGTACGAATCTATAACTGAAATAAAAAAACGGATTTCTTCAATCGAAATGGCAGTTGAAAAGCTAAAAACCGAATTTGATAAAATAGGTGTGAAGTTCCGTGAAGTTAGTACTAAATTAGAATCAATGAACGCTCAGAATAGGAAGTAACTATGTTTGATTTCCTCAAGAAAAAAATTTCCGGGTTCGTTGATAAAATATCTGGTAAAAAAGAAAGTACGTTTCCTTCTTCTATAAAAGAAGAGCGAGTAAAATTAACTATTAGTACTCATGTGAAATCATTATTTTCTAATGAAATTGAACTCGGGGAAAATGATATTCGTTCTGCGCTTAATGATTTTGAGCTTGAGCTTCTTGAAGGCAATGTTGCACTCGCTGTTGCAGAACAAATAAAGGAGGAACTTAGACGTGAACTTATTGGAAAAAAAGTGAAAAAGAATGAACTTCAGCAGCAGATAACATCAATGTTCTTTAATTCTATAAAATCCATAATGTTAGAAAATACGGGCATACCGATTATTGAACAACTTGATGAAATAAAAACGCGCCCAATAAAAATAATGTTTACTGGTCCAAATGGAAGTGGCAAAACCACTACAATTGCAAAAATAGCCAATTTGCTCAAAAAAAATAATTATAGCGTAGTAATTGCGGCCGCGGATACTTTTCGCGCAGCTGCAATTGAGCAAATGGAATTTCATGGGCATGCACTTGGAATAAAGGTTATAAAAGGAAAATATGGTGCTGACCCAACTTCAGTTGCATTTGATGCTGTGAATCATGCAAAGGCACACAATATTGATATAGTGCTTATAGACACTGCTGGAAGGCAAGAAACGAATCTTAATCTTTTAAATGAACTTAAAAAAATGGCGCGCGTAATAAACCCAGAACTAAAAATTTATGTGGGCGAAAGCATTGCAGGCAATTCCGTAATAGAGCAAGTAGGCATGTTCGATAAAGAATTGAAATTAGATGGATTGATACTAACAAAATTAGATTGCGATACAAAAGGCGGAACTGTCATTTCAATTTCTAAGGTTACTCATGTTCCGGTGCTTTATATAACTATTGGACAGGGCTATGAGGATATTGAAAAATTTGATGGAGATAAAATCGCGCGAAATATAGGAATTTAATATACAACAAAATTTATTGTTTTGTCTCCGCAAACTACTATTACACTGTTTTCCTCAAGTTCTATAATTTGCTGTCCGTCTAAGATAATATCAGCAGCACCTTTGCATTTGATTTCTATATCAGTAATTACTGGAACGAGTTTTGGAGTGAATTTGCGCAAATATGCACATATTGGAACTATTTCAACTAAAAAATTAGATTTATCTACAATAAAACCGCCTGCGGAGTATGCATAACCACTTGCTCCGATTGGTGTAGAAATTATTATTCCGTCCCCTCCAAATTCATAGGTCTGTTTTTGAAGGGAAACAATTAATTCGATGAAATTATGTCTGCGTGAATGCACCACAACATCGTTTATCGCCCAACCAATATATTTGTCATTTATTTTTACTGAGAGGGCGGTTCTCTCTTCTTTTTTGAGTTCTTTCAATACTTTTTCAAGCATTGGTTTCCAGTTTTCCTGATTAGCTTGGCAGACCTTGCTTTGCAAACTTCCTATTGCAAATATCGCACCATTTATTTGCTCCTTATTGTAGAATATTGTTCCATCTCCTCCAATAAGTATGGAAACATCCTCCTTTTCATTGACTATCTGCTGTTTTTTATTTTTAAGGAAATTTTCAACTTCAGTTGCGATTTGTTTTGCCCAGTCCTTATAAATATTGATTATAATCCTAAATTTCATTTACTCACTTTTTTTCCTTTAATAATTTCATTGCGGGATGATTTCCAAATCGCTTGGTATAATTCTTTATAAGTAAAAGAAATGCCTTTGGTCTTAATATTATAAGACTATTTCCTATTTTTCGTGTAGGAAAACCAAGCCTAGATAAAAGCATTTCATCTGTGCTTCCTCTCTTTTCTAAATAAACTACTCCCTGTTCGTTTATTTTACCGATTGCATCAAACATACCTGCAAGATAACTTGCTGAATATTCATTTATGTATTTATACCTATCTAATTTTTCAGCTTCTATCTGTTGAAAAAATTTGCGGTATTTTCCGTGATAAAAATAAATCTTGTTGGTATCTGAAAGTAATTTCTCTGTTTCCATTAGTTTCTGATCAAGTACTTGTTTAGCGAAAATTTCTTGAAGTTCATTTTCACCTTCTATTCCAATACCTTCTTTGCTTCTAATTTTTGACCAAAAACCTATGAGATAAGAAAATTCTGGGGTGAGTTTCAATTTCATAAAAATCAGTTAATGCAAAAGCTTTTCCTTTTCTTCATTACGCTGACAACTTTCCAGTTGTTTTTTAGGTAAAATAACACTTTTTTCCAATTCAGATTTCAATTCCATAGTAAGAAGCTCGTCTATTCCAAAAGTGAATTTCTTTGCAGCTTTTGTGGAAAGCGAATGCCTTTTAAATATTTCTTCAATTTCGTTCTTGTCCCCTGCTGAAAATGGTTCTTTATCTTCGGTTATTCTTCTGTTCGCTAGGTCAAGGAGGTGCGCAAATCTTTTTACGTCTTGTTCGCTCTGCTCGCCTTTTGTAAGAGTAGAAAGCAGGGCATTTGAGAGAATTAGATTCTTTTTCCCTGTTTTTATAAGCAATCGTTGTACTATTTTTATATCCTTCTCATTCAATTTGCCCATTCGCAAAGAATGAATTACACGGTTTGCAAATGCCTTAAATGAATTCTTGATATCCATAGTAATCCAAAATATTAATACTATCAATATTTTAAATCCTTACTCCATTAAAATATATTTCTATGGGCCCGTAGCTCATCCAGGTTAGAGCGATGGTCTTATATGGCATCCTCTAATACACAATATTAGATGACTGTCTGAGCTAGCCATAGGTTCGGAGTTCAAAGTCATATCATTTTCTTTTAAAAAGAAAGGTGCTTGAATTTATGATGGAAATCTCCGCAGGCCCAATTTTTCCTATAGAAATATTCCTTTTTATTTATTTCTTTCTTTATTCTAATTATGAAATTTTATAACTCGCTTACTAAAAAAATTGAAGAATTCAAACCGTTGTATGATGGAAAAATAATTATGTACGTATGTGGTCTTACTCCTTATGATAATACGCACCTTGGGCACGCAAGGACGTACGTTGCTTTTGATATGTTAAAACGATTTTTTATTCTTAAGGGCTATGAAGTTTTTCATATCCAGAACATAACTGATGTTGATGATAAGATAATCAAAAAGGCAAATGAAACTAATCAAAAACCTAATGAGCTAACTGAAAAATTTCATTCTGAAGCAATGGAACTTTTCAAAAAACTACATATTTTGGATGCTAATATTTATCCAAAAGTTACTGAGCATATTCCGGAAATTATAGGAATGATTGAAACTCTAATTAAAAAGGATTTTGCATATGAAACCGAAACCGGAGTATATTTTGAGGTAGGTAAATTTCCTAAATATGGTGCACTTTCAGGACAAAAAATAGATGAAATACGCGCAGGCACACGAAAGGAAGTTGATGAAACTAAAAAAAATTCAGAAGATTTCGCGCTCTGGAAAAAAACAAATAGTGAAATAATTGAATTTAGTAGTCCCTGGGGTAGGGGAAGACCTGGTTGGCATATTGAATGCAGTGCAATGATTGGAAAATATAGTAATATGAAAACGTTGGATATTCATGGCGGAGCGCGAGATTTGATATTTCCTCACCATGAAAATGAAATTGCACAGAGTGAATCAGCAAACGAAGTTCAATTTGTAAAATATTGGTTGCATACTGGTTTTCTTACTGTAAATAATGAAAAAATGAGCAAATGCTTGGGTAATTTCGTGACATTGAGAGATGTACTCACTAACCATACTCCAAACGCAGTACGCCTGTTCTTTGCGCTTACGAATTACCGCAGTCATATAGATTACAACCCTACACAAATAAAACAAGCCGAAGTTACTGTTAAACGCATATTGAATTTCATGGATAAACTTAATAACGCAATTAGTAAAAGAAAAAAGAAAAATATGCATAATAAGGAATTAATAAATGAAACTAAATCTAAATTTAGGAACTTTTATCATTTTTTAGAATCTGATTTTGATATGCCGACAGCAATAACATATATATTTTCAATAATGAAATCAGCAAATACTGTATTTGATGACGATGCGTATGATTACGAAACATTCGGATTGATAAAAAAGGAAATGGAAAACGCGCTTTACGTACTTGGAATAGAAAATGAAATTAAAAAACCCGAGGATAAAAGCGCGCAGTTAATAGAATTACTTATTGAGTTGCGTGACGATGCAAGAAAAAGAAAGGATTTTAAAGTCGCAGATAAAATAAGAGATAAACTTAAACAAATTTGTGTTTTACTTGAGGATAACGGTACAAAAACAACATGGAAAATCCAATAATCAAGAATGTTTTTTCATAAGGAACTAATTTTCGTGTAATATTTCTTTTTATTTGTTTTCGTTGAAAAGTATTATTAGGTAGATTAGCTTTGAGTTTTTTTACGGGCCCGTAGCTCAGCTTGGCCAGAGCGGCGGACTTTTAATCCGTAGGCCAAGGGTTCAAAAGCTTTCTTTTCCGATAAAGCTGACAATCCCTTCGGGCCCGTTTTCTTTTTAAGTAATCAAGCCCGTATTTCAACTTTCTCAAAATAAGGGTTTATTGTCTCTACCATTTCATTAAGCTCCTGTTTCGTATATTGTTTTAATTTACGCAATTCATTATTAATTAGTGGTTTTGTAGGATCAAAATTCTGAATAACGAACTTTTTACTTCCTTTTAACAATTTTGCAATATTAATAATGTCTTCCTTAGTAACAAAGGTTGGAATAACGGTTGTTCTAAATTCGTAATCTATTTCTGAGTTTTTTAATATCTCTATCGTTTTTTTTATTTTTTCTTTATCCACTGTTACACACACAATTTTATCATATTTATCTAAACTATTTTTAATATCCATTGCAATATAGTCCACTAATTTGTTCTTTATTAAATGTTCAATCATTTCTGGGTTTGAACCATTTGTATCTATTTTTACTTTAAAGGAAAGCTGTTTTAATTTAGAGACGAGTTCAATGAGCTCTTTATGGATTGTTGGTTCGCCTCCGGTAATACATACTCCATCTATCCATTTTTTTCTTTTCTTAAGATATTCAAGCGTTTTGATAAATTCAATATCTGGAATACTATCAAAATTTAATACAAAATCTGGATTATGGCAATAATCACACCTAAAATTACAACCGCCTAAAAAGAGCACAGATGCAACATACACATCATAATCAATAAGAGAGAGTTTTTGCCAGCCTTTAATCATAAAAACACTTTTATAAATTATGCTTTGTAGTAAATATTCTTTACTTTTTTACTAATGTTGTTGTTTTTCTAAATTCAATCCTTAATGCTTTTTCTTCATCAAACTCTTGTCTCTGTCTAAATTCTTCTTGCTTTCCAACATTCCAATTTTCTACTGGTCTATAATAACCAACAATTCGTGAATAAACTTCTGTGTTATCATTACAAATTGGACATTTAAACTGCTCTCCTTTCAAATAACCATGTGCTTTACAGATACTAAACGTTGGGGTTATTGAAAAATAAGGTAGTTTTGTATTATATGCAATTTTTTTAACAAGTGCTTTGCATGCTTTTCCATCATGCATCTGTTCTCCTAAAAATACATGAAATACTGTACCTCCGGTATAAAGGGGTTGAATGTCGTTTTGATGTTCTAAAGCTTCAATTAATCCATCGCTATAATTCACAGGAAGCTGAGTAGAGTTTGTGAGATAAGGTTCCTTTTCTCCAGACGTTATTATATTTGGATATATTTGTTTATCAAGTCTTGCTAATCTATAAGAGGTCGACTCTGCTGGTGTTGCTTCAAGATTATAAAAATTGTCTGTTTCTTGCTGGAATTTCTTTAATTCATCTCTTACAAAATTTAATATTCTTATTGTAAATTCTTTTCCTTCTTTTGTTTCTATACCCTTCTCTAAAAGATTTAAACAACATTCATGTGCTCCACACAAACCTATTGTACTAAAATGATTTCTAAAACTACCAAGATATACTTTTGTATATGGGATAAGGCCATTTTGTAAACTCTTTTCTACAATTTTCCGTTTTATTTCAAGAGAATCTTTGGCAAGATGTAAATAATATCTAAGCTTTTCAAAAAAATCTTCTTTGTTTTTTGCTTCATAACCTAATCTATTTAAGTTTATTGTTACAACTCCTATGCTTCCTGTTGAGTCTCCGGGTCCCCACATTCCACCTGGTCTTTTTAACAGTTCTGTTTGGTTTATATTCAATCTACAACACATTGCTCGAATTGAACTCGGATCTAAATCACTCCCTATATAATTCTGAAAATAAGGTGTTCCGTATTTTGCGGTTAGTTTAAACAATAGTTTTGCATTTTCACTGTCCCAGTCAAAATCTTTTGTCAAATTATATGTTGGAATTGGAAAAGAAAAAACCCTACCGAGCGCATCGCCTTCTAACATAATTTCTAAGAATGCTTTATTTATCATATTAATTTCATTTTGACATTCTCCGTATGTAAACGCTTGTTCTTTGCCTCCAACAATCGCGTGCTGTGCTTTCATATCTTCCGGACATTTCCAGTCAAACACTAAATTTGAAAATGGGTATTGACTCCCCCACCGCGAAGGAATGTTTAAACCAAAAACAAGCTGTTGGATAGATTGTTTTACTTCATCATAAGTTAGATTATCTATTTTTATGAATGGGGCAATAAGTGTATCCACAGAATTAAACGCCTGCGCGCCAGCAAATTCCATTTGGAGACAACCAATATAATTAACCATCTGATGAACAACCGTATTAAGATGTTTTGCGGGTTTGCAATCAACTTTGTTTGGTATACCTCCAAAACCAAGAAACAAAAGATTTTTCAAACTCCAGCCAGCGCAATATCCTATAACTCCATGGCTTAAATCATGGATATGAATATATCCTTTTTTATGCGCAATAGAAATTGACTCATGGTATATTTCATTTAGATTATAGTTTCTCATAACTTCTCCTGCTGCATATAGTAAAAGACCTGAAAAAGAGTAACTTTCGTTGCTATTTTCTCTTACCATCCAATCATTTCTATTTAAATAGGCTTTAATTGTATTTTGAACATCAATAAAAAGTGTTTTTGTTTCTCTAATCTTTTTATGTTGTTCGCGATAAAGGATATATTTTTTTGCAGTTTTTGCATGTCCTTCTTTAATCAAAACTTTTTCAACAATGTCTTGAACTTCTTCAACAGTAGGAACGCTATCTTTAAATGTGGTTTTAATTAATTTAACAACTTCGTTAGATAATCGTTGGGCTTCTTCTTTATCTTTTCCTCCAACTGATTGAGCTGCTTTAAAAATAGCGTTTGTAATTTTTTCCTGCTCAAAAAGAACAACTCTACCGTCCCGTTTTTTAATATATTTTGATTTGAATTCTTCTGCTTTTTTTTCTTGGTTGTTGATTTCTTCTGAATTATAAAAAGAAGGTTCCATATTCCCACTGTTTGTTTTTGTTGTTGATTTCGATATTATTTATTGGATTTTAAATATGGGTGTAAGGGTTTATAAATTGCACGCATATCGTCGTCAACGACCAAGGGCTAATCCTGAAAACGACAGAAAAACAAAGAAAGGCAATGTATCTTCAATAGGCAGTTTCTTAAACTAAAACTGATATATAAAAATATGCTTTTCTTAAAAGAAAAATCAGTTGCTGCATTTATTCTACTAAGAGATCAGAATACGAATTGGCATCTTTCAAAAATAGCAAGGCAATCTAATTCAACGTATATTTATATAACCAAACTTATGAGTATTCTAGAAAAAAAAGGATTAGTTACTATAGAAACAAAAGGAAAAAAAAGGTTAGTTAAACTAACTGAAAAAGGCGCAACACTTGCAAACCTTTTAGATGAAGCAAAAGGTCAATTATAAACTCACTATTCGTGCGTAATAAAAACAGTAAAATCTACGCTCGCTTTGAGTTCTAATATACTTAATTTTTCAGCATATACACACATTTATATATGCTTATTAACATAATAAACATATGAAAAAGCAACTAATTAGCACGAACTTTATAAAAACTAACCTCTGTAAGATCGCTCAGATAACTTCGAGCCCGAAGAGCAAGGGAGTTACGCGATTGGGGTACACTAAAGAGGAAAATCATGCATTTGAGTTTGTCCGAAAGCTCATGGAATCCTGTAAGCTGAAAACTGAAACTGACTCATATGGAAATTTATATGGATGTGTAGGTCCATCGGATGCCAAACAAATAATAATCTGTTCACATTTGGATTCCGTGCCTTTTGGAGGAATGTTTGATGGTGTCACAGGCGTCGTGGCTGCAATAGAAGCAGTACGATATATCCTAGCTCTCAAATATCCTCTGAAAAATGAAATAGTAATAATGGCCACTAG
>DYTL01000020.1:0-8879 GCA_020726005.1 Microcaldota archaeon
TAGTATCCTTTCAAGTATCTTTAGGATATGTTCAAACTTCCAAAGCTCTTTAGACATAGACAAGGTGATTAAACAAATAAGTGCTTTTTGATTATTTATTCCTTCGAGTTTTTTCATAGCTAAGTTATGTTCATTTTCATTAAAAGAACCAATGTTGGTATATTGCGTTTGAATTTCTTCTTTACTCCAATTGTTCATATTACTCCTCCTTTATTATTATGTATAATTATGGCAATAAACGTTTAAAAAGTTTTGCTTAATATGATAATCAGTAATTCCGAACATCTTCTACAACTAAACCATTCGCGCGAACCGAACAATATATTGGTTTTATAATTAAACTATTTTTCGCGTTTTTTAGCGAATTTATATAATTTCAAACTTCGAAATCGGAAGGTTTTTATTTACTTGCGGATTTACTGTGTGTGATAATATGTATAATCCCAAAATAAGTTCCTTCCGACCAGAAAATTGCGATAATAATGAAAAAAGACTTCACATAAACTTAGAAAAAAAACGAAATGAAGTTAATTCAGGACAACACAACTCGAAAATTTCTTCGCAATGTTTTTAAATTTTCTTAACAAAGTATAATTCTAATTCTGTAATGTTTTATTGGCATTCTCAGGTTGGAAAATGCAAAAACCAAAAAAAATCTTAGTTATAGGTTCAGGTCCCATAGTAATTGGGCAGGCAGCAGAGTTTGATTATTCAGGTACGCAAGCATGCCGCGCATTCAAAGAAGAAGGAATAAGCGTAATATTGGTAAATTCAAATCCAGCAACAATTCAAACAGATACAGAGATTGCAGATATCGTGTATATAGAACCGCTCACTCTAGAATTCTTAGAAAGAATAATCGCAAAAGAAAGACCAAACGCAATTTTCGGAAACGTAGGGGGACAAACCGGACTAAATCTAACAATGGAATTGCACAAATTAGGGATAACGAAAAAATACAATGTACAAATAATAGGAACCGGGTCAAAATCTATAGAAAAAGGAGAGAGTAGAGAAGCATTCTCAAAATCAATGAAAAAAATCAATCAACCAATCTTGAAAAGTTTTTCAGTAACTAATATAGAAGAAGGTATCAAATTTGCAGACGAAATAGAATATCCAATAATTGCAAGACCAGCTTATACATTAGGAGGAACTGGAGGAGGCTTTGCAAATAATAAAGAAGAACTAAAAACTCTTCTTGATTTTGGGTTAAGAATAAGTCCAACACACGAAGTACTTATAGAAAAAAGCGTCGTGGGCTGGGGCGAATTTGAATATGAAGTAATTCGTGATTTATATGGAAATAAAATAATTATTTGCAACATGGAAAATTTTGACCCAATGGGTATTCATACGGGTGAGAGCATAGTGGTTACACCATCGCAAACATTAAATGATCATGAACACCAAATGTTTAGGGATGCGAGTTTTGCAATAGTAGACGAGTTGGAAATAGTAGGAAGTTGCAACATTCAATACACATATAATCAAAAAACCCAGGAATATTATGTAATAGAAGTAAATCCAAGGCTTTCGCGTTCAAGTGCATTAGCAAGCAAGGCAACTGGATTTCCAATTGCACGCGTCGCAGCAAAGCTCGCATTAGGATATAAACTCTACGAGATACAAAATGAAGTTACTAAAACTACTCCTGCTTCGTTTGAACCTTCTTTAGATTACGTAGTTGTGAAAATTCCGCGCTGGCCATTTGATAAGTTTCCACATATAAACAGAAAAATAGGAACGCAAATGAAAAGCACCGGGGAAGTTATGGCGATAGGGCGCACTTTTGAAGAGGCAATGCAAAAAGCGATAAGAAGTTTGGATACTCGTATTCCAGAAATAAAAGATTTGGATAAACATCTTACTCTTCCAACTGATTTGCGACTTTATGCGATTCTTCAGCTTTTGCGTGAAGGTAAATTAGTTTCTGAAATTCATGAAAAAACCAAAATAAATATTTGGTTTCTTAAAAAATTGAAAAATATAACTGATTTTGAGAAATTTATCCTGAACTCACCGCTTTCAGAAGAGCTTATACGCAATGCAAAACAAATGGGTTTCTTAGACGCGCAAATCGGTGCGTTGAAAGGGATTCCTGAATCCGAGATAAAAAAAATAAGAAAAAAAGCAGGTATAATTCCCACTTATAAAATGGTTGATACTGTTGCTGGAGAATTTGAAGCAAAAACCCCTTATTTTTATTCAACTTATGAACAAGAAAACGAAGCAATTCCATTACAAGGAAAGAAAATTGCAATAATTGGTTCTGGTCCAATAAGAATAGGACAAGGAATAGAATTTGATTATTGCACTGTTCATGCATCTTTCGCACTTAGAGAAATGGGAATTAAAAGTATAATAATAAATAACAATCCTGAAACAGTTAGCACTGATTTTGATGTAAGCGATAGACTTTATTTTGAACCACTTACCTTTGAAGATGTAATGAACATACTTGAAAATGAGGGAATTGAAACACCGGTGTTAGTGCAATACGGCGGGCAAACCAGCATAAATCTTGCTGTAAAATTAGATAGAAATGCGAAATTACTTGGAACCGCAATGAAAGGAATAGATATTGCTGAAGATAGAGAATTATTCCGAGCGCTTGCACATAAATTAAATATTCCGCAACCCGCAAATGGAACTGCTATAAATGAAATTAAAGCATTGGAAATTGCAAAGCGCATAGGTTATCCAATAGTTGTGCGTCCGAGTTATGTAATTGCAGGTCGTGCGATGCAAATAATCCATAGCTCCGAAGAACTAAAAAAATATATAAACGAAGCTGTGGAAGTTAGTGAAAAACGCCCTGTGCTTATAGATAAATATTTGGACAATGCAATAGAATGCGAAATTGATGGTATAAGTGACGGAAAAGAAATTTTTATTGCCGGAATAATGGAACATATCGAATACGCAGGCGTACACAGTGGAGATGCGAACATTGTTTATCCTTCTATTCGTCTTACTATGCAAAATAAAAAAACAATAGAAAATTATTCTAAATTATTATGCAAATTTCTAAAAATAATAGGATTTTTCAATATACAATTCGCAGTAAAGGGAGAAATTGTTTATATTCTAGAAACAAATCCGCGCGCAAGCCGTACAATTCCATTTATAAGTAAAGCACGCGGCATAAATATTGCAAAAATCGCGACTGAATTGATGCTTGGAAATCCACTGCGCAAAATTACTATTAATGAACCGAAACACTATTCTGTAAAAAGCATTGTATTTCCTTTCATTAAACTTCCTGGTCTTGATAGTGCGCTTGGTCCGGAAATGAAAAGCACTGGCGAAAGCATGGGTATTTCCTCATCTTATGAACTTGCATATTATAAAGCACTAACAGCATCTGGATTAATTATAAAAAAGAATTCCGCGCTTATTAGCCTTAAAGATGAAGATAAAAAATTTGCAAAAGAACTTGAACAGCGACTTTATTTATTAGGTTTTGAAATTTACGCAACTCTCGGCACAGCAAAGTATATGCACAATCCGAAAACGGTTTATAAAATTGGTGAAGGAACACCCGATGTTCTTGAATTAATAAATAAAGGTAAGGTTGGATTAATAATAAACACTCCACGTAAAGGAGGCAAACCAAATACAGATGGTTTTAGAATAAGACGCGCAAGCCTTGATTATAATATTGCATGTATAACCGAAATTAATGCTGCTTTAATGTATATTTCTGCATTAGAAAAAGTAAGGCAAAAAGAAATTGATATTGAAAGATTTGATAATTATTAAAAATTAGAAATTTATATCTATTACCTTAGCTACATCTTAAAAAAGAAAATACACGAGATAGGGAAATTTTAGACTGTTACAGAATATATACCATATTTATAAACTTTAAAATCCATAATAGTTAATATGCACCGCGAAAATATACGATTGACAAATGGATTGCTACTTTTATTCTTACTTGTATCGTTTTCGTTCGCGCAAGGAGTATGTCCGTCTTGTTTCGCGACTCATATAGGGATAATGGAAAAAGATGGAGAAATAACCGCAACGCTTTTTGAAGTAGATCAGAATATAAAACTTACTCAGAATCTCGCGTATTTTGACGATAAAACAAAGGAATATTTAGGGGGTAAAGAAGGGCTAACTATACAACAAATGAAAGAAACAGAATCTGTTATTTCAAGAGATGTTAAAATTGAACCTGTTTCTGATGCGAATTTATTTTTCTATTATTATGACCGAATAGGCACTAAAAAAGAAATTCCAGGTTGCAAACAACTAAAAACTGATAGCAAGCAATTAATATCTTATAATGATTATACAATCGATCCGCCCAAAATAAAAACAAAAATTATTCCTTACACAATATGCAAAATTCCAGAAAATCTTTACGCGCATTCTTCTATAACAATTTATATTGAATTCAAGGGAGATCAATTTAGGAAACCATCAGAAAGAGAGATAACTATTTATGATATTAGCGCAGGCGGATTGAATGTTCTTGCACGCTCGCTCCAAAATAATATTGATCCTACTTCTTCGGCATGCTTGGGTGGACTTATTCTGATTGGGCTTCTTTTCGCATCTATGTATTTCAGCGGAAAAAGTCCGCTAACGTATCTTGATCTTACAGTTCCGCGCGTTCCAAAACCAAAACCAATTGGTTTTAGTCCAGTTATTGCAAGTACAGGAAACATAAGAATAGCCATATCCGCTTCGCGGGATTTGAAATATCTTGATAAAATTATAAAATATCATTCTATGGCAGATTTTAGAGGTCTAGAAAAAAATATTGAAGCAGCTATAAATCAATCCAAGCGAAACGGAATTAAGCAAAGCGAAGTGCGCAAATACATCGCAAGATTTTTGGCAGTCCGGAAAGAGGATTGGAGACAGTTCTTGGAAAACGGTGATGAAAAAGTTATGCTTCGCAGATTAGAAAAAGAAGGTGCTATTCCATCCCTACTTCTTATGGCAATGAATCAGCATATCTCAGCAGGAAAGATAGTAACTGAAATGGGAATAGTCGGAGGCAATCCATTTCAATGGGTAAAAAATATTGTTAAATATGTACGAATGGTTCCTCTTATAGGTACTTTTTCTGGAGTAGGAATAAGCTCATTCAGTTTTACTGCACGCACTATGAAAGACATGGCAAAAACTCTTGTATCTTTTCCTTTACGAAAAGTACTTGGTAACGAATACGATAATTTGGCAAAGAAAAAAGAACTAACAGGTATTAACAAAATAGTTTATGGAATTGCATCCATGACTGACCCAAAAAAAATTGAACTCGGAAAATTATTTCCACTTCATGAATACACCAAACGATTTTATGATGACACAAGAGATGCGTGTTATGATGAGATAACAATAAACGTTTTATGGCAAGAAATATACAAACAGCTCAAGAAAAAAAATCAAGAAAGTATGAACAACATACTACCTAATATGATGGACTTCAAAAAAATATTTATAGATCATTGTTTTATAGAAGCATTAGAAGAAGTAAAGATACCTAATAGACTTCTTAATGCACTTAGAAATACCTATCTAAGCCCAAAACAACAAGCAGAAATTGCGCTCAACTATGCTAATGCTAATAGATTAGGAGTAAGTAGTAGCTTCGTTAATGACGCAAGAGAACTTTACAATAAACTCAATGAGATAGATACTCATGATAGTTCTTTTGTTCGTGCGAGAGACCTTGTAAAGTTTATGCACGAAAGATATCATGTAAACCAACCAACAGATATAAGTCACAATATACTTGATGGAAAATTCTTTATGACTGTTGGAAGAGATAATTTATATCATGAAGAGAATGGAGTAAAGAAAAACTTCGGTTTTTTTACTTTGGGATTAAGAGAATTTGTACAACAATTCTCATTTTTAGGTACAAAAAAGTCATCCGAATCCTTTACAATAGCTGATTCATTCAAGCTCGCGTGGGCAAAAATGGTTAGTCAGGTTTTCGGAAATAGAGATTGGTACCTTGAGCAGGGAAATGATATAACCTTGTATGATCCAGCTCTTAAAAAAACAAGAGCAGCAAGCTTCGTAGAAGACGTATTGGGTATGAGTAAAGAAGACTTGAAAAACGTTCGTAATACAATGAAAGATTATCTTTTTTCGCTTATGAGTGATGAAGGAAAAGTTGAAGCAACAAAAGTTGCTAAAAAAGGAAAGGCAGCAATTGATGTAGTAGAAAACTTCCTTTATGGTTATGATATAAAAGCAACTAAAAAAGCAGAAGAAGAAACCTTAAATCCGTTTAGAAGACGCGCATGGTATCATATGGAATCAGAGACCTATCCTGATGAAAAATATTGGAAACCAAATATGAATTTTTTATGGACTTCAATAGGCCAGGTAGACCATAGAACAACTATTTTGCATTTAGTACGTGGAGAAAAATACTGGGCGAATATGCCGAGGTCTGAAGTAGCATGGTCACTAATAGAAAATTATATGGACACAAGATTTGCAAATATACTTAATGGCAACCAATGGGATTTTTTTGGTTATGAAAAAAGAGGTCAGTATTTTGAACGTTTTTCGCGTGTAGACATGCAAAAATTCTTTAACGAAACATGGAATTTTTATGATAAAGTAAATAAGGCGCTCGGTTCATTTTATATTATTAAAACCGGCAAAAAATCCTATTCTAATAGAGAATTAGAAAATTTCCTTTCTAATGAAAAAAATATAATTCTTACTTATTATGATTTAACACATGGAAAAACACCTTTCATTTATACTCATGATTGCTTATATATTCCTTATATAAAGGGCATGCCTGTTAGTGATTTTGATAGAATAATTAATGGTGTTTTTGTACTTCAGGATGAAAATGGAAAACAAAAGCGCACATTAAACATTAACGAATTGAATACAAAATATAATCGTGAATTACTGTCAAATGACATTTATCAGAAGATCCTCAACAACATACCGAAATTGAAAAAGCAACCTTTACTCAATGATATCTCTTTTCTTGAACAACTTCTTATAAAAGCAAATTTACCAACAGTTGAATTAACATCTGGACTTAATATATTAAAGAAATTTTCTACTTCTTCATTATCAATTGGTATGGAGGAATATGCAACGCTTGCCGATGATGGAATACGCGCTGCTGCGGCAATGCGTAAAATTATATCTTCGCATTCTATGGACAATACAGAAAAATTCAAACTTCTTCGTGTACTTGACAGTGTTGATCCGCATATGCAAACTCAGCGTCAGTTAACTCAGTCCGAAATTAATGGAATTAGGGATATACTAATTGGACAACGTCAAGATTCAGCAGAAATAAAAATAGCTTTTCTAAAACAGTTTAGTGCGGCAACTCAAGATTACCAAAGTATTTGGACTGATCCAAAAATTAAGTTCTTTAAACTTATAACTGAAAAACAACATGCAGAAGAAGTTGGTCATCAAACTACTTGGTTCGAAAGATTATTTGACAAAATAGGGCTATATAATGCATTGCGCGGTATTGCACAAAGTATAGAAATAGCTAGCTGTCCTCCATCAAGAAGGGAATTCGCAGCAATGGGTAATGCTGTTTCGATAAGCGAGCTTTACCGCGAACGCGGTAGTGATATGAGAATGCAGATAAAAACCCCGGGATATTTAGATAATGAATTACGTTCGGCTTATATTGATGCAGACCGTATAAAGCTTGAAAAGGCATATGATAATTATGCTGATTCTACTCACAGATTTTTTAGTGCGTATGTACCAGGTTTTACTAGAGATCCAAGAGGCACTTCTACTCAGTGGGGTCGTCAATGGTATTTACAAGCAATGTATCAAAGAGGAGCTGCAATGGGTCCGGAATCCTCAGGTGCTGACGCAGAAAGATCATACTTAAGTCCATTGGGTTGGTTCTTTGCACAAACGTTTCTTCGTTCTACATCTATAAATTGGATGTTAGCCAGTCCATTTGTTAGAATGATGCGCAGTTTTCAGACCGCGGCTTATGGTTATCCTACTATATGGGATAGAAACATAACTCCGACTGGCGATTTTGATTTATTGTATCCATGGCAATATGTAAGTTATTCTGGCTGGCAAAAGACAAGAGCATTATTCAATCCCCAGGAATCGATATTCAACGTAGGAAAATTTAGACCTGGATACATAGCTGCGCGTACATTTCAACTTATACCTGGACTAAATATGCTTAGTTATCTCTTTCCGCAACTTGAACCTGGAAGCGGAGGAAAAGAACTTGGAAAATATGGTTGGTATAAGAATTTGACTAAAGTTCCTGGTCTTGGTTCAATTTTAGGACAATCTCACTCTCAGTTAAGCCAACGCGCAGGTATGGACATACGCGATGGTTTAAAGCAAAGACCTGAGGATTTCTCTCAATGGAAAGGCGGCAGTGCTTTCCACCATTTCACGGATTCTGCGAATCCGGGCATTTCATATGTAGGTTATAGAGGACAAGGAATGATAGCCTCGCGAATAGCTCGTCATTTAGTAAGCAATATTGGAGATTATTCGTTGAGGCAATTTTATAAAAGCGACTCATACCTAGATAGACAAGCTAGCTTTTCAATGGCAAGAAGAGGGATATCTGCTGAAATGAAACGATTACACTTCCAGGAAGAATTAACTGGCTATGGGATAACTTCAAATCCTATGTGGGCCCCGCTTTTGATTCCAACATTTGGAATAGCAGCAGGGAAATGGATAAGAAAATCCTCTGTCCCATCTGTAATAGCTGGTTTAGCGGGAATGACAGCGCTTGGTCCTGCAGGAGCTTTATTAGGAGCTCCCGGTGTATTATATTATGGAACTAAAGGTGCGCGTAGTTATATAAACAAAACAAAAAAATTAAGAGAGGAAGAAGCGAGAATTCGCGCATGCGGTATTCCTGC
>DYTL01000020.1:8979-11742 GCA_020726005.1 Microcaldota archaeon
GATGCGTGCAGTCATATAAACAAAAGAATTAAGAGAGGAAGAAGCGAGAATTCGCAAAAGCAGTATTGGTATAAATTATTTGTGCGCGTAAAACTAAAGTTAGTTATAAACGATTTACATAAGCGTGTTTTATGCGACCACACAAAAAAATAAAAAAGAAAGTATAAAGTTAGCGTGTGTCCATGCAGACGATATAGTTGATAGTATGGAAAAAATGAAAGTTTTATTTGCAATTGCTATTTTGTTAGTTTTTGGATATACTTATAACGAAAATATTCCAAAAAATAAGTTCATTGGCTTTAGCCCAAAACAATTCACTTTAAATGCTGATGATATACAAGATTATCCTCCTGGTGCTTGTTTTGCAATGGTATGTAAAAATAAAACACCGCAATTTCCATATAATCTTTTTTTTGATGCTTCACTCAAAAATAGCGAATGTAGTTTTCAAGCATGTAATGAAGTCGAATATAATAAATTCATGAATGGTAGCTACAAAAATCAATCAATACGCCTTTTCATGTTTGGTATAGGGCATTCATTTTTTTCTTTTAGCAATGCAAACGCATATTGTAATAATTCTATGAAACTGAGTGTAAAATGGTTAGTAGGAGGTAAAGATTTTGACTATTCACTTCCTACAAAAGATAGAGCCGAATGTTTTTTAGATAAGAATATTCTGCCTACCTATATCCTATATAGTAATTTTGAAAATGTTAATGTTACTCGTGCAGGAAAAATAGCAAAAATTTTGAATGGCACAGGACCTGCAATCCTCGTAAGTGAAGCAGAACTTGATAATAGCGATCCAAGTCGTTATGAAACAGTAAAAAACCAGATAATTCAAATGAAATCAAATTGCCCAAAATGTCTAATTGCATTAGGAGTTAAACTCAATGGCACAAGCGAATACGATGTAATTAATAAATTATTTTCCGATGTGACATTCCGTAATAATGTTGATATTGTTGCTTATGGAATAAATTCTCATTATTTTAAAGATTGTAATTCAGATAAGCTTATTTGGTATGGAATGAAGTATTCTCATTATTTATTGCACACTTATTCAAAACCCTCTCTCATAACTTATGTACTTTTTGATGAGGCGGAAAGTTCAGATAAATCGTGCATATGGTCCAATATTTCTGTTTCTAATGGATATTCTAATCTCTATGTTCATGCTAATGATTTTACTTCAAATGGAATAATAGGCGTTTCTGTCTATAGTCTTTATGGAGGAGGTCCGCTTGTATGTGAAAATTGTGAATTCATAGATATAAATTCATTATTAAATCCGAAAATTTCTACTTATGAACCCCGATTTTCTAATTATTTTGGTTTCTGCCAAGCATATTATACGCATTTAACAGGAGATGCACCCAACGTAATTCCGCTTGTATATTCAACAGGTTCTCGGAACTGCAACTATGCTTGGAACTCAAATTTTGGAAGATTTATCGGCGGTTCGGATATGGAAATAAAGCCAATTAATTTATATGAAATAGATAAGATACAGTTATTTTCTTTTTGTGCGAGTTGCATCAAAAATGGAACAGCTCCGAATAGTATAGAAACAGCGAATGGTTTTTCTGATTATTGTTATTCTAATTCTCCAATAATAGAACTTGCGGCAGATAATTTTGATATGGATCCGACTCTTTTGCGTGCCGCAGCATGGCAGGAAAGCACGTTCAATAATTGTTCAGTAAGCGAAGTTAAGATTGAAAATGATGGCTGCAATCCACTTGGTTTATCATCTATTTTTAATTCGGAAACTAAATGCGCCTATAATGTAAAAGAATCAGGAAATAAAATCTGTGCTTATGGACTTATTCAGGTAATTGAATATCCCTCAGAGATTTATGAAAAAAATAATTTGAACTTACCAACTGTTGCTCGCGTATGCGGAAAAATAACAAACAATAAAATTGATTTCAATCCATTTAGGCCTTATGATTCTGCCTGCGGCTATGCATATAAATTTATGAACAATAATTTGCCTGCGGCAAGAAATTTAGTTAATTTAAACATTGATAAACTTGATATAAAACCAGAAGATGAATCTAAAAAAGAATGGATATCTATTTTTTTAGCTTTGTATGGAATTTATGGTCAGGGTTCAATGTTGCAACAAGATTGGATTGACAAGTTTGCAATACAAAAAGATATACAATGTTCTGATTGTATAGTCGGTTGCGATGTAGGTTGCGGTAATAAAGATTTTTTTACTTATGTAAAGTACCACCTTCGTTATAATTATGGCTACGACGTTCTTGCAAAATACAAATGGCTTGTAAATCCAAAAAATTGTCCTAATACACAATGTGCAGAAGAACAAATGCCAGATCAAACTATAATTAAATATGTGTGCGAAACCGAAGAAATGGAAAAGGACTGTTGTAATGCAGCAAAAACAGGTTTGTTTGGATTATGGGGAGAATACAGTGCGAAACATCTTTGTGAAAATCCACCACTAAAATGCATGAAATATTGTCCTAATAAATAATATTAAGTCATTGGTTTAAATACCTTTAAAACTTCCTTTAAGACTTCTACAAGTTCTTTGAGATATCTGTTGGTTTCTTCCAATCTTTCAGAAATTAATCCATATTTCTTATCAACGATATCAAATCTCTGAGTAGTTGCAGTTGAAAAGGACTTAAGATCCTCTCTCACACCTTTCATTTCGTTTCCAAGGTCTTTAAATCCAACATCCATTTTATTTCCTAAGTTTTCAAATCCACTATCCATCTTATTTCCAAG